>NZ_JADYUD010000036.1 GCF_021531595.1 Fusobacterium perfoetens | reverse complement strand
TGTTGGACTTGAACCAACGACAACACGATTAACAGTCGTGTGCTCTACCGACTGAGCTAAAGAAGCACCTGTCTCGAAAAGTTTGCTTAATCCTTTTGGAAAAGCACTTATTCGAGATATACTAAATACCTTTAAAATATTTAGTAAAAGATTGGCAAGTTCCTATCCTCCCAAAGGGCTGCCCCCTAAGTACTTTCAGCGTTTACAGGCTTAACTT
>NZ_JADYUD010000035.1 GCF_021531595.1 Fusobacterium perfoetens | reverse complement strand
CGTGACCTATTGTACCAATGTTTACATGGGGTTTGCTTCTGTCAAATTTTTCTTTTGCCATTTTTTCCTCCTAAATTTTATTTTATAAAATTTTCATATCTATATTTTATACTATATTTAAAAAAAAAGCCACACATTCCATAATTTTTTGGTAGTGTAGTTTGAATTAGTGGTGGTGAGGGAAGGATTTGAACCTTCGAAAGCTGTGCTGGCAGATTTACAGTCTGCTCCCTTTGACCACTCGGGAAC
>NZ_JADYUD010000034.1 GCF_021531595.1 Fusobacterium perfoetens | reverse complement strand
AACAAGGTATCCGTACGGGAACGTGCGGATGGATCACCTCCTTTCTAAGGAGTTTTAAGTCAGATTCTCTATTCTATTGATAGTGTTCTTTTGCGTTTGTAGCTCAGCTGGTTAGAGCACACGCCTGATAAGCGTGAGGTCGGTGGTTCGAGTCCACTCAAACGCACCATTATGGGGATATAGCTCAGTTTGGGAGAGCGACGCACTTGCACTGCGTAGGTCAGCGGTTCGATCCCGCTTATCTCCACCAT
>NZ_JADYUD010000033.1 GCF_021531595.1 Fusobacterium perfoetens | reverse complement strand
ACAAAAGATGTAACTGATACTTATATGTCTGTTGTTGATGATTTTGGAAGAAAAGCAGGAAAAGGAGAATGGATTGCATATGGTAAATATGTAAATTCTGACACTGAATTTGACGGTGGAAAAGCTTCTAAAGGATATGACGGAGATATTACAGGAACTGTTGGTATGCTTGAATATGGTGTAAATGATACAACATCATATGGAGTTGTTTATGGACAAGGTGACACTGAAGTTGATATTCAAGGTGGAGGAAAACTTGACGGAGACAACACTTACTTTGGTGGTTATGTAAAACACAGAACTCAAGGTGGATTTGATTTAACAGGAAATGTTGGATATACTAAGAGTGAACTTGATTTAAATCTTGCAACATCAG
>NZ_JADYUD010000032.1 GCF_021531595.1 Fusobacterium perfoetens | reverse complement strand
AAATCTTTTAAAAACACAGGAGGTAAAAAAATGGCTTTAACAGTAACAGAAACAAAAGAGGTTATCACAGGAGTTCTTGAAAAATTAAAGAAATCTATTGAAAGAGAAAATTCTTATATGAAAGAACTTGATGATGATAAGGCAGTGCTTACTTATGTGCAGGATTTAGTTGATAAAGGAGAAGAATTTCCACCTGAATCTGCTTATTCTTCTTTCACTGAATGGATTGATTCCATTAAGAAAGAAATTAAATCTGGAGAGGCTTCCATCAAAAGAATTGACACTGAAAAAGCTGAAATTGCTGCTTTTGAATACTACCTTGCCAATGCCCAAGAAAGTGATGCCTAATCTCTTTTTACAGGAGGTATTAATTGAAAACAGATAAAAAACTTTTTATTATGCGTCTTGTAATTTTTATCCTTGAAAAAATTGAAAACTTTTATAGGAAAAAGTAAGAAAAGCACGGTTTTTACCGTGCTTTTC
>NZ_JADYUD010000031.1 GCF_021531595.1 Fusobacterium perfoetens | reverse complement strand
AAAAGATTGGCAAGTTCCTATCCTCCCAAAGGGCTGCCCCCTAAGTACTTTCAGCGTTTACAGGCTTAACTTCTAGGTTCGGTATGTTTCTAGGTGTACCCCTGTAGCTATTCTCACCAATCATTTTTTTCTTTATTCTTTTGTCTTATGCCCTCAGGCACTCGATACTACACAGTAATAACCAATAAGATTAAGATTCCGACTTATTAGTATTGGTCCGCTAAAAACATTGCTGCTCTTACACTCCCAACCTATCAAACTCCTAGTCTCGAAGTTGTCTATAGAGTACTTATCTTAAAGTCAGTTTCCCGCTTAGATGCTTTCAGCGGTTATCTCTTCCAAACGTGACTACTCAGCTGTGCCACTGGCGTGACAACTGATACATCAGAGGTTTGTCCATCCCGGTCCTCTCGTACTAAGGACAGATCTTTGCAATACTCTTACGCCTGCAGTGGATAGGGACCGAACTGTCTCACGACGTTCTGAACCCAGCTCACGTACCTCTTTAATGGGCGAACAGCCCAACCCTTGGGACCTTCTCCAGCCCCAGGATGAGATGAGCCGACATCGAGGTGCCAAACTTTGCCGTCGATATGGACTCTCGGGCAAAATCAGCCTGTTATCCCCAGGGTAGCTTTTATCCGTTGAGCGACGACCCTTCCATTCGGAATCGCCGGATCACTATGCCCTGCTTTCGCACCTGCTCGACCCGTCAGTCTCGCAGTCAAGCTCCCTTCTGCCATTACACTCTGCGGTTGATTTCCATCCAACCTGAGGGAACCTTTGGGCGCCTCCG
>NZ_JADYUD010000030.1 GCF_021531595.1 Fusobacterium perfoetens | reverse complement strand
GGAGGATTTATGATAATTGGTGGAATAGAAGCTGGGGGAACAAAATTTGTCTGTGGAATTGGAAATGAAAAAGGAGAAGTCTTAGAAAGAGTTAGTTTTCCAACTGAAACTCCTGAAATAACTCTTGCAAAAGTAGTTGAATTTTTTAAAGATAAAAATATAGAGAGACTTGGAGTAGGTTCTTTTGGACCAATAGATGTAAATCTATCCTCTAAAACTTATGGATATATAACTAAGACTCCTAAATTAGCTTGGACAGACTGTGATGTAATTGGGTATTTAAAAAAATATTTTGATATTCCTATTTATTTTGATACAGATGTTAATGGAGCTGCATTAGGAGAAGCTACATGGGGAGCAGCTCAAGGATTAAATAACTGTTTGTATATGACAATAGGTACAGGAATAGGTGGGGGAGCTTTAGTTTCTGGAAAATTAGTACATGGAATGTTACATCCAGAGATGGGACATGTATTAATAAGAAGACATCCTGAAGATAGTTATTCTGGAAAATGTCCATTTCATAAAGACTGCTTAGAAGGAATGGCATCAGGACCAGCAATAGAAGAAAGATGGGGAGTAAAAGGCTACGAATTGCCTGAAAATCATAAAGCTTGGGATATAGAAGCTTACTACATAGCTCAAGGATTAGTAAATTTTATCCTTACACTTTCACCAGAAAAAATAATCTTAGGAGGAGGAGTGATGAAACAATCACAGCTTTTTCCTAAAATAAGAGAAAATGTGGTGAAATTATTAAACGGATATGTACAAACAAAAGAAATACTAGAAAAAATAGATGAGTATATAGTATATCCTAAATTAGGTGACAATGCAGGATTATTAGGAGCATTAGCATTAACATTG
>NZ_JADYUD010000029.1 GCF_021531595.1 Fusobacterium perfoetens | reverse complement strand
TATACAAAAAAAGAGAAGGATTTCTCCTTCTCTTCTTACTATACCCATTAGGGTTTTACTATTTAGTTATTTCTGATACTACTCCAGAAGCTACTGTTCTTCCACCTTCTCTGATAGCGAATCTTAATCCTACTTCCATTGCGATTGGGTGAATTAATTCTACTGACATTGTGATATTGTCTCCTGGCATTACCATTTCTACACCTTCTGGTAAGTTTACTGCTCCTGTTATATCTGTTGTTCTAAAGTAGAATTGTGGTCTGTATCCTGTGAAGAATGGAGTATGTCTTCCTCCTTCTTCTTTAGTTAATACATATACTTCTCCGTTGAAGTTTGTATGTGGGTGGATTGTTCCTGGTTTTGCTAGTACTTGTCCTCTTTCTACTTCTTCTTTTTTAGTTCCTCTTAATAGAGCTCCAATGTTGTCTCCTGCTTGACCTTGATCAAGAAGTTTTCTGAACATTTCTACTCCTGTACAAGTTGTTTTTGTTGTTGGTTTGATTCCTACTATTTCTACTTCTTCTCCAACTTTGATGATTCCTCTTTCTACTCTTCCTGTTACAACTGTTCCTCTTCCTGTAATTGTGAATACATCTTCTATTGGCATTAAGAATGGTTGATCTATTGTTCTTTCTGGAGTTGGGATATATTCGTCAACTGCGTCCATAAGAGCCATGATTTGGTTAACCCATTTTTCTTCTCCGTTTAATGCTCCTAAAGATGATCCGATTACTACTGGTACTTCGTCTCCTGGGAATCCATATTCTGTTAAGATTTCTCTTACTTCCATTTCAACTAGTTCTAGTAATTCTTCGTCGTCTACCATGTCTGCTTTGTTTAAGTATACTACGATGTATGGAACTCCAACCTGTCTTGATAGAAGGATGTGTTCTCTTGTTTGAGGCATTGGACCATCAGCTGCAGAAACAACTAGGATCGCACCGTCCATTTGAGCTGCTCCTGTAATCATGTTTTTAACATAGTCCGCGTGTCCTGGACAGTCAACGTGAGCATAGTGTCTTTTTTCTGTTTGGTACTCAATGTGAGCAGTGTTGATAGTTATTCCTCTTTCTCTTTCTTCTGGAGCAACGTCAATTTTGTCAAAGTCTACTCTTTCAGCTAGTCCTTTATCAGCTAGAACTTTAGAGATTGCTGCTGTTGTAGTAGTTTTTCCGTGGTCAACGTGACCTATTGTACCAATGTTTACATGGGGTTTGCTTCTGTCAAATTTTTCTTTTGCCATTTTTTCCTCCTAAATTTT
>NZ_JADYUD010000028.1 GCF_021531595.1 Fusobacterium perfoetens | reverse complement strand
TTTCTAAGGAAATTATAAATTGATTTTATATAAAAATTTTTTAATTTTTTATATGAAAATAGACAAAAATAAGTAGAAAAGTAAAAAAATCCTAAATTTTTATAAGCGAAAAAAACTGATATTAGAATCAGTTTAATAAGAGTATTCTTTATAGCGAATGGAGCCAGTACGGCTACTAAAATATGTTATTTCTTTAATTCTCATTTTGACATGACATTTAAAGCAATAAAAAGGATTTACTTGAAAAGTATCCCAAGTTTCAACTTGATAAAATGTACTTTTAGAGTATTTGGATACATATTTTCTCATAGTTTCCATAATACTTTTAATTTCTTTATTTACATTTCTTGAATAAATTCCAAAACGTTTAATCATTTTAAAATGTTTAGGAGGAATATGAATAATTAATTTAGAAAGAAAAGTTTCAATATCTAGTGTTAGTTCTACTCTTTCTTTGTTGTTAGCAAGATCTTCGTAATAGAAAGTGACATTTCCATCAGAATAATCAATAATTTTATATTCAGCGATAGGAGCCCTAGATAAATATCTACCAATATACTTAATAGCCTTAATATTATTATTTAAATCATTTTTAGCAACATCAAAAAAGAATCTTGTATTTTTATGATAAAGTTGGGAAGCAACATGATAAGCTTTTTTCTTTAGTTTTTCATTTTCATAATTACCATTTTTAACAATATCAATAACTAATTTTTTCCATTGTCCAACAATGGAATTAATATGAAAATATTTTTTTTCGAGATATTTGTGATTTTTATTGAATCCACCTAAAGTAACAATAGCATGGATATGTGGATTTCATTTGAGGTCGCGCCCAAAGGTATGAATAACAGTAATTAAACCATAATGTAAAATATCAGAGTTAGTAAAATATTTTTTAGAATACTTACCAATTTTGTGAACTCTTTCATTTTTACGTTTAATATTATGAAATTGATATTGAAATATATCATTGATAGCATATGTAAGTTTAGTTAAAAGATTTCTATCATAAAAGAAAAATTCTCTAAGTTCTTTAGGTATAGTAAAAAGAACTGCTCTATGTTTAACATCAATAAGGGAACTAGCAGTTTTTTCAGCCCAAATAGCAGAATATTTTTTACCGCATGAAGGACAAAGTCTAGATTTACAAGTAACTTTAAATTTATGAGTCGCTTTACAAATAGGACATTGATAAAGAGCAAAGCATTTCTCAAGGGAACAAGCTTGAAATTTTAGAATAGTTTCAGAAATATTAGCAAAATGCTGATCATTAAAATATTTTTTGATTTTTAGAAGTAAATTTGCTATATTAATGTTAGAGAATATATGTTTTAATTGCATGTATGTCTCCTTTGTATAAATTGTTGTGGTGACTATATTATACAAAAAAGAGAGCTGAGTAAAACATTTTTTTTAAAATGTTACTCAGCTTTTTTTAT
>NZ_JADYUD010000027.1 GCF_021531595.1 Fusobacterium perfoetens | reverse complement strand
AAGGACATTAACAACAGAATAGAGAATAATATGACAAAACAAGCAAACCTTAATTGGTGTTAAATAAGTAAGTAAACATGATTGACCTAGTCAAATCAAATAAATCTTTTAATGAAGAGTTTGATCCTGGCTCAGGATGAACGCTGACAGAATGCTTAACACATGCAAGTCTACTTGAATTCTCTTCGGAGATAGTAAGGTGGCGGACGGGTGAGTAACACGTAAAGAACTTGCCCTGCAGTCTGGGACAACTATTGGAAACGATAGCTAATACCGGATATTATGCGTAAGCCGCATGGCTTATGTATGAAAGCTATATGCGCTGCAGGAGAGCTTTGCGTCCCATTAGTTAGTTGGTGAGGTAACGGCTCACCAAGACCGCGATGGGTAGCCGGCCTGAGAGGGTGAACGGCCACAAGGGGACTGAGACACGGCCCTTACTCCTACGGGAGGCAGCAGTGGGGAATATTGGACAATGGACCAAAAGTCTGATCCAGCAATTCTGTGTGCACGATGACGGTCTTAGGATTGTAAAGTGCTTTCAATCGGGAAAAAGAAAGTGATGGTACCGATAGAAGAAGCGACGGCTAAATACGTGCCAGCAGCCGCGGTAATACGTATGTCGCAAGCGTTATCCGGATTTATTGGGCGTAAAGCGCGTCTAGGCGGTCTGGTAAGTCTGATGTGGAAATGCGGGGCTCAACTCCGTATTGCGTTGGAAACTGCCAGACTAGAGTACTGGAGAGGTGGGCGGAACTACAAGTGTAGAGGTGAAATTCGTAGATATTTGTAGGAATGCCGATAGAGAAGTCAGCTCACTGGACAGATACTGACGCTGAAGCGCGAAAGCATGGGGAGCAAACAGGATTAGATACCCTGGTAGTCCATGCCGTAAACGATGATTACTAAGCGTCGGGGGTCGAACCTCGGCACTCAAGCTAACGCGATAAGTAATCCGCCTGGGGAGTACGTACGCAAGTATGAAACTCAAAGGAATTGACGGGGACCCGCACAAGTGGTGGAGCATGTGGTTTAATTCGACGCAACGCGAGGAACCTTACCAGCGTTTGACATCCTAGGAATGAGAAAGAGATTTTTCAGTGCTCCTTCGGGAGAACCTAGAGACAGGTGGTGCATGGCTGTCGTCAGCTCGTGTCGTGAGATGTTGGGTTAAGTCCCGCAACGAGCGCAACCCCTATTGTATGTTGCCATCATTAAGTTGGGCACTCATGCGATACTGCCTGCGACGAGCAGGAGGAAGGTGGGGATGACGTCAAGTCATCATGCCCCTTATATGCTGGGCTACACACGTGCTACAATGGGCAGTACAGAGAGAAGCGAATCCGCGAGGAGGAGCAAACCTCAGAAAGCTGTTCGTAGTTCGGATTGTACTCTGCAACTCGAGTACATGAAGTTGGAATCACTAGTAATCGCAAATCAGCAATGTTGCGGTGAATACGTTCTCGGGTCTTGTACACACCGCCCGTCACACCACGAGAGTTGATTGCACCTGAAGTAGCAGGCCTAACCGCAAGGAAGGATGCTCCGAGGGTGTGGTTAGCGATTGGGGTGAAGTCGTAACAAGGTATCCGTACGGGAACGTGCGGATGGATCACCTCCTTTCTAAGGAGTTTTAAGTCAGATTCTCTATTCTATTG
>NZ_JADYUD010000026.1 GCF_021531595.1 Fusobacterium perfoetens | reverse complement strand
AACAAGGTATCCGTACGGGAACGTGCGGATGGATCACCTCCTTTCTAAGGAGTTTTAAGTCAGATTCTCTATTCTATTGGTAATGTTCTTACATTATCAAACTTGGACATTGGAAACTACATAGTAATAATGATGAGAAACCAAATTTTAAAAACAATTTTACTAAATTTTCGTTTAGTAGAGTTAGCTGATAGATAGAAATATCTATCCCTTAAATAAATTTAAAGATTAAGAGAATTAAGGGCACACGGTGGATGCCTAGGTAATAAGAGCCGATGAAGGACGTGGTAAGCTGCGATAAGCCTGGAGTAGTTGCAATCGAACTTTGATCCCAGGATTTCCCAATGGAGAAATCTGCTAAGATGGAGTCTTAGCGTGAAAACGGTAACCTGATGAACTGAAACATCTAAGTAGTCAGAGGAAAAGAAAGTAAAAACGATTCCCTAAGTAGCGGCGAGCGAACGGGGACAAAGCCTAAATCATGTAAGTGTCAAGGATGCAGCCGTTGCTTGCATGAGGTAGTGGGAAGTCGCTTGAAGAACTGCAAGTTATTCAGCGAAGTTATTTCAACCAATTAGAATAAGCTGGAAAGCTTAACCATAGAAGGTGATAGTCCTGTATAGGTAAATTGAAATATGCGCGTGACTCTCCCGAGTAGCACGGAACACGAGGAATTCTGTGTGAATCTGCGAGGACCATATCTCGTAAGGCTAAATACTCTTATTAACCGATAGCGTATAGTACCGTGAGGGAAAGGTGAAAAGAACCCCGGGAGGGGAGTGAAATAGAACCTGAAATCGTGTGCTTACAAGCGGTCAGAGCCCTTTGGGGTGATGGCGTGCCTTTTGGAGAATGATCCTGCGAGTTACGTTCAGTGGCGAGGTTAAGTATACCGGAGCCGCAGGGAAACCGAGTCTTAATAGGGCGCATAGTCGCTGGGCGTAGACGCGAAACTTGGTGATCTAATCCTGTCCAGGGTGAAGCTGTGGTAAGACACAGTGGAGGCCCGAACTCACCGCCGTTGAAAAGTTGGGAGATGAGATAGGTTTAGGGGTGAAACGCCAATCGAACTAAGAGATAGCTCGTTCTCTCCGAAATGCATTTAGGTGCAGCCTTAGGAGATAAATTACGGGGGTAGAGCACTGAATGGTCTAGGGGGCATATTGCTTACTGAAACCAACCAAACTCCGAATACCGTAATTCCCATCCTAGGAGTGAGACTATGGGTACTAAGATCCATGGTCAAAAGGGAAACAACCCAGACCGTCAGCTAAGGTCCCTAATTATAGCTAAGTGGGAAAGGAGGTGGAGATTCATAAACAACCAGGAGGTTGGCTTAGAAGCAGCCATACCTTTAAAGAGTGCGTAATAGCTCACTGGTCGAGAGTCTCTGCGCCGACAATGTAACGGGGCTAAGCTATAAACCGAAGCTACGGAACTGCGCGTAAGCGTAGTTGGTAGGAGAGCGTTCTGTAGGCTGTTGAAGGAGGACTGATAAGGAACTCTGGAGGTATCAGAAGTGAGAATGCAGGAATAAGTAGCGAGAAAGAGGGTGAGAATCCTTCTCGCCGGAAGACCAAGGTTTCCAGGGTAAAGCTTGTCTTCCCTGGGTAAGCCGGGACCTAAGCCGAGGCTATAATGCGTAGGCGAATGGAAAACAGATTAATATTTCTGTGCCACTTATATATTGTGAAGGAGGGACGCAGAAGGGTATGTAAGCAGGAGAACGGAAGTTCCTGTGTAAGTATGTAGAGTGGAATTGCAGGCAAATCCGCAGTTCTAGACTTGAGGTATGATGCATAGTCCTTAAGGACGAATTTACAGATCCCACGCTGCCAAGAAAAGCTTCTAGCGTTAATGTATAAGTGCCCGTACTGTAAACCGACACAGGTGGTCAGAATGAGAAATTTAAGGCGGACAGGCTAACTCTCGCTAAGGAACTCTGCAAAATGAATCCGTAACTTCGGGAGAAGGATTGCCCCTTTGTGTAGAGAGCTACGCGCTCAAAGCATGAGGGGGTCGCAGTGAAGAGGCTCAGGCAACTGTTTAACAAAAACATAGGTCTATGCTAAGCTGGAAGGCGATGTATATGGGCTGACACCTGCCCAGTGCCGGAAGGTTAAGAGGAGGAGTGAGAGCTCCGAATTGAAGCCCCGGTGAACGGCGGCCGTAACTATAACGGTCCTAAGGTAGCGAAATTCCTTGTCGGGTAAGTTCCGACCTGCACGAAAGGTGTAATGATCTGAGCGCTGTCTTGGCGGGAGGCCTGGTGAAATTGTATTACCGGTGAAGATACCGGTTACCTGCAGTAGGACGGAAAGACCCCATGGAGCTTTACTGTAGCTTGGTATTGGGTTTTGGTGTCGTATGTATAGGATAGTTGGGAGGCTAAGATGTATGGACGCTAGTTCATGCGGAGCCGCTGGTGGAATACCAACCATACTACACTAGAATTCTAATTTGGCGCTTGTAACGCCGAAGACAGTGCTAGGTGGGCAGTTTGACTGGGGCGGTCGCCTCCGAAAGAGTAACGGAGGCGCCCAAAGGTTCCCTCAGGTTGGATGGAAATCAACCGCAGAGTGTAATGGCAGAAGGGAGCTTGACTGCGAG
>NZ_JADYUD010000025.1 GCF_021531595.1 Fusobacterium perfoetens | reverse complement strand
CCTAACATCATAAACTCTCTTAGCATCTCATTTGTTATATATTTATATGTTATATAATGAAATTCTGTAAGTTCTACTGTATAAGGCATTTTTTCTTTCATTCTTTTTCTCGTAGCTTTTAAACATTCTTTTAATTCTTTTATTAATT
Organism: Fusobacterium perfoetens; assembly: GCF_021531595.1. Taxonomy (NCBI): domain Bacteria; kingdom Fusobacteriati; phylum Fusobacteriota; class Fusobacteriia; order Fusobacteriales; family Fusobacteriaceae; genus Fusobacterium; species Fusobacterium perfoetens. The sequence continues at coordinate 3,698 of NZ_JADYUD010000025.1, read as the reverse complement.
CTTCAGGACAATTTTCTGCTAGTTCTTCATATATATATGGTTCTAACATTTTTCTTAATTTTACTAGTTCCAAAGCTTTTTGAAATAGATTTTTTCTATTATTCTTTAAATCATATTTCTTTACTAGATAATTAAAGAAGTTCTCATTTATTCTGTTACTTTCATTATCAATTCCTAGTATAATTGTTCCTACACCTTTTTTAGTTTCTACAATTCCTTCTACTCTTAAAATTGTTAAGGCTTCTCTTATTGTGGATCTGCTTACATTAAACATTTTTGCCATTTCTTGTTCTGAAGGAAGCTTTTCTCCTGTTTTAAGATTTCCTTTTTTTATTTCTTCTTTTATTTGACTTACAACTTCATCATACAATTGTATGTTTTTAACTTCAGTAAACATCTAGTTTCTCCTAATTACTTTTATATTCTATAACATAAATAAATTATTTTTTATATTTCAATAACTCTTTTACATTTTAACATTTTTTATACAACTATGCTATAAAATTTATAAAAAAAAGAGCATACCTAAAACTCAAAAGTTATAGATATGCTCCTAATAAATGATTTTATTTCAGTATCTATTTTTTGTCAAAATTTACAAAGCAAGCTTTATTTTTTTGAGCTGCTTTTTCTTTAAGGAACTCCACTCTTTCATCAAAAGTGCTTAAAGAATTTAATTTGTCTTCTACAGGACATACTTTCTCAGGATTACTGCTTGAATGTACTAATTCTATAGTATCTACATATTCAAACTCTACTTTTTGTTCTTCAAGTAATGCTTTTGCAGGTACTGATACAATAGTTCCATAATAATATTTTATATCAAGCACTTTACCAAGCTCCGCTAATCCTATTCCAAGTTGATTAGCATACACGCTTAATCCTTTATCTTTTATCTCCTCAACGAAAACTTTTTTTAAAAATGATGACAATGGACTTTCTTTTGCTTGGAAAATAATATTATTTTCAGAATTTACTACAATTAAAAGTTCTTCTTTATTATCTACTGAATTTTTATAATCTTTTCTTTCCATGACTATCCTCAATTTTTATTAAATTAGTCTTTTTTTAGTTCTTTTACAGCTTTTTCAAGTCTGTGAACTCCTTCCATAACAATATGTCTAGGAGAAGCGAAGTTAAATCTCATGAATCCAAATCCTTCTTTTGCTCCGAAAGTTGTTCCATCATTTAAAAGTATTTTAGCTTCTTTGAACATGAAGTCTTTTAATTCTTGTTGAGTTTTAAATCCTAATTCTCTACAGTCAAGCCATGTCATAAATGTTGCTTCAGGTTTTATAGCATGTACTCCTGGGATATTTTTATTTATATAATCTACAACTTCATCTCTTGTTTCATTTAAGTAAGCAACACATTGATCTGCATAAGAATCTCCATGGTTATAGCAAGCCATTAAAGCTTCGTTACCAAATATGTTTCTTCCCATTCCTTTTGCATAAGTTTGTTGATTTATCATTCTGTCATAGATTTTTTTGCTATGAGTGAACCATGCAGCTGTTCTGAATCCTGCAACATTGAATGTTTTTGCTGGGTTGATGAATGTTACAGAGTTCATAGCGAATTCTTCAGAGATTGAGCAGAATGGAATGAATTCTAATCCATCAAATACGATATCCGCGTGAATTTCATCTACTCCAATCATTACATCGTTAGCTAGACATAACTCTCCGATTTTTACAAGTTCTTCTCTTGTAAAACATCTTCCTGTTGGGTTTTGAGGGTTACATACAAACATAATTTTTACTTTAGGATCTTTTAATTTTTTCTCTAAGTCTTCAAAGTCTATTTCATAACGACCATTGATTAAATTCATTTCATTGTATACTAATTGTCTTCCATTATTTTTTACTAAATCATGGAATGGTGGATATACTGGAGTTTGTAATAAAACTTTATCTCCAACACTTGAGAACTCTTCTACGCACCATATCATTGCTGGGATAACGCATGGAGAGAAATCAATGTATTTTGGATTTAATACTGTGTTATGTCTTACTTTGTACCATCTTGCAATACTTTCTTCAAAAGCAGAATCTATATATGGATATCCATAATGTCCCATTTCAGCTCTTTTTATTAAAGCTTCTTTTACTTCATCTGGACTTGGGAAATCTGTATCAGCAATCCAGAATGGTAATACATCGCTTGGACATAAAGATGGGTCAAATTTTTTAGCGTCAGTTCCTCTTCTGTTTACACCTTCATCAAAATTATATTTTTTCATTTTAACTCCTCCTTAAATACCTTAGTCAATCATTAATTTATTTAAATTGAAACTTTATATTCTTAAATTATATTATAGTGATAAAATTAAGTATGATGCTATAACATTCACTATAAATGCTACTACCATAGGAATTACAGAATGTTTTATTAATTCTTCAACTGTTACTTCTGCAAGACCTGCTACTGCAATAACAACTCCTGCTACTGGTGATAAAGAACGCCCAATTGCTGTTGCAAGCTGCATTGGAAGAGCAATCCATAAAGCGCTTACACCCATTTGTTCTGCTATTCCAGGAACTAAAGGTCCAAAAGCATACCATGAAGCATTTCCACTTCCAAGAAGTATAACTGCACCAAATGTTATTAATGACATTAGGAACATTGTAATTAAAAGTCCTCCGTTTAAAGAAGCTAGGAAGTTTGCAACTATTGTTACTCCACCAATTTGTTTAATTGCTTCTGCAAAGATTGCTGCTGCAATAACTATTGATACAATGTTAGCAAAACATGTTCCCATTGATTTTAAAATAACTTCTGTTCCTGCAGCTGCTTTTTTAACATCTTTATGTCTTATAACTTCAAGAACGAATGCTAGTACAAATGATACTAAGTTAGCTGTAACAACATCCATTTTTATAAAGTCAACAAAGCTAAATACTGCTACTAATACTAATGGAATTATTGGAAGTATTGCATAGTATCCTGGACAATCAGGATCTTCTATTTCTTTTATTTTATCTAAATCCATTCCTGAATCTTTCATTTTCTTATCTAAACGGCTGTAGTAAATAGGAATAAAGATAACTGATACAGCTAAAACTATTAAAGATACTTTACCTTGATATTGTAAAAAGTAATCCATTACTTCCATATTTACAAGTTTTGCAGCAAAGATTGCACTTGAGTCATTAGGTCCCCAATCAAGGAATCCTGTGAAACACATTACAGCTCCTGCACTTAATCTACTTACACCAAGATTTAATAAAATAGGGAAAGTTGTTGCTACCATTAATAATCCTAAACCTGAGTGACTTGTTATTACAAGTTTTAGCATACAACCTATAACAAAGATGATTGCAAGTACAAAGTAAGGTGAATTAAATTTCTTTAATGGCTTTGTAGCTTTTAAAGCTAACTTTGTAGAAGCACCAATATGAGACATAAACATCGCATAACCTGTAACAGTCATTAATACAATTCCAAGTCCTGCTGTGTTACTTATCATCTTTTTCTTAACAAACTCAAGAACATCTAAATAAATGTTTCCTGTACTCTGAGCCTCTGGTAAAATTGAAACTCCCTTTATTGCAGTAATAATCGTTAAAACTATTATACCTGTTGCTACGAAAATAAAAACTGTATTATATTTTTTTAAAATTAATTTTGCTATACAGAATATTAACGCTACAGTAAGTACAACTAATAAAATATTCATAAACCCCTCCTGGAAAAAA
>NZ_JADYUD010000024.1 GCF_021531595.1 Fusobacterium perfoetens | reverse complement strand
ATTGTTGTGGTGACTATATTATACAAAAAAGAGAGCTGAGTAAAACATTTTTTTTAAAATGTTACTCAGCTTTTTTTATCTAAAAAATGTACTGCTAAAGTTATTAAAATTTAAAAAAAATACAAAAAAATTATAAAAAGTTCATTTTTAAGTATAAAATAATAGTTTTAAGGATTGAAGATAACTTGTTTATGTATTATCCTTTTAGTATAAGAGATGAGTAATTTTCATAAAAAGCAAAACAAATTAGGAGGCAGATTATGAGAAAAAGAATTTTAGCAGTGCTTAGTTTATTGATTGCAATAATATTTACAGGCTGTGGAGGAGAAAAAGAAGAAGCAAAAACTGAATCAAAAGGAGCAGGAAATCTTACAGTATATTGTCCTCACCCTCTTGAATTTATAAATCCTCTTATAAATGAATTTGAAACTCAGACTGGAGTATCAGTTGAAGTTATTGCAGCTGGTACAGGAGAACTTATGAAAAGAGTTGAATCTGAAAAAGATAATCCTCTTGCAGATGTTCTTTGGGGAGGAACAATTACTACAGTTGATCCTATAAAAGAGTATTTCATGCCATATACTTCACCAAATGAAGAAGCTTTTTATGATGCTTATAAAAATGTTGAAGGAAATATGACTAGATTTACAGCTGTTCCAAGTGTAATAATGATAAATACAAATCTTATTGGAGATATTAAGATAGAAGGATATGAAGATGTATTAAATCCTGCATTGAAAGGAAAAATTGCATTTTCTGATCCTGCAAAATCTTCATCATCTTTTGAACATTTAGTAAATATGCTTTATGCAATGGGAAATGGAGATCCTGAAAAAGGTTGGGGATATGTAGAAAAGCTAATGGAAAACTTAAATTATACACTTCTTTCTGGTTCATCAGCAGTGTATAAAGGTGTTGCTGATGGTGAATATACAGTTGGACTTACTTTTGAAGAAGGAGCAGTAAAATATGTTAATTCTGGTGGTCCTGTAAAAGTTGTATATATGGAAGAAGGAGTAATAGTTAAACCTGATGGTGTATATATTATAAAAAATTGTAAAAATGAAGAAAATGCTAAAAAATTTGTTGATTTCATAACTGGAAAAGAAGCTCAGTCAATGATTTCTGCACAGCTTAACAGAAGAAGTATAAGAAAAGATGTTGAGCCAGGAAAAGGACTTAAAAAACTAGAAGAAATTAATGTAATTGAAGATGATATTAGTGTAGTAAAAGCTAAAAAAGCTGAATGGCTTGATAAATTTAAAGATATTTATACTAAATAAATTTAAGTTAATAAATAATATTAGTGAATATCCACAACGGTTTTGTTGTGGATATTCTTAAATATGGAAAAATAAATTGAAAAGAGGTGCAAAATGAGTGTATCTATAAATGTAAAAAATGTTGTAAAAAAATTTGGAAATAATGTTATAATTCCTGGAATGTCAATAAATATTAAAAATGGAGAATTTTTTACACTTCTTGGTCCTTCTGGATGTGGAAAAACTACACTTCTTAGAATGATAGCAGGTTTTAATAGTATAGAAGGAGGAGAAATATTTTTTGATGACAAATTAATAAATGATATGGCAGCACATAAAAGGAATATTGGTATGGTTTTCCAAAATTATGCAATATTTCCTCATATGACAGTAAGAGAAAATGTGGAATATGGATTAAAACTTAGAAAAACTCCTAAAAATGAAATGAAAGAAAAGGTTGATGATATTTTAGATGTTGTAAAAATTTCAGAATATCAAGAAAGACTTCCTGAAAGACTTTCAGGAGGACAACAGCAAAGAGTTGCTCTTGCAAGAGCTATTGTAATTCATCCAAGTGTACTTTTAATGGATGAACCTCTGTCAAATCTTGATGCGAAATTAAGACTTGAAATGCGTTCTGCTATAAGAGATATTCAGAAAAAAGTTGGAATAACAACAGTATATGTCACTCATGATCAGGAGGAGGCTCTTGCTATTTCAGACAGAATAGCCGTAATAAATAAAGGAACTATTCAGCAGCTTGGGAAACCTCATGATATTTATGCAAGACCATCAAATCAATTTGTAGCAACATTTATAGGATATTCAAATCTTTTTAAAGGGAAAATTGAAATAAATGAAAATGTAAAATATGTAGTTTTTAGAAATGGATACAAAATACTTATGGATAATCTTTGTGATGATGTAGAAAATAATCAGGAAATAATTATTGCAGTTCGTCCTGAAGAATTTTCTGTTTCAGATGAAGGAATCAAAGTAAAAATTAAAACAAGTACATTTTTAGGAAAATATAATAATTATGAAATTATAGCAGGAGAAAATGAAATAATTCCTGATATGCCTCCATTAGAATTTTCTCAGGATATAGGACATGCAGCTATAATTTATAATGTAGGAGATGAGATTATATTAAAGCCTAATGGAGAAAAAATAAATATCTTTACAGAAAATGGAGAAAGAAGTCTGATAAAGGGAGTTGAGGTGTATGCTGAGTAAGAAAATTAAATGGGATTTCTGGACAGCTGTAACTCTTATTATAGCTTTTGTTTTTACACTTTTTTTAATATATCCTTTATTTTCTTTATTTTTAAGCAGTTTTAAAGATCCTGAGACAAATGTGTGGAGCATGACAAATTTTGCAAGATTTTTCAGCAGAAAATATTATTATCAAGGGCTTATTCACAGTTTTCAGGTAACTGCCTGTACGACAGTTTTAGCTGTAGCTATAGGTGTTCCTGTAGCGTATTTTATGACATCTTATAAAGTAAAATTAAAAGGGTTTATAGAAGTTTTGATTATAATTTCAATGCTTTCTCCTCCTTTTATAGGAGCTTATTCATGGGTACTTTTATGTGGAAGAAGTGGAGTTGTAACAGAATTTTTCAGAGATGTTCTTGGAATAAGACTTCCAACAATTTATGGATTTACAGGAATACTTTTAGTATTTACTTTAAAATTATACCCTTTCATTTATCTTTATGTTTCAGGAGCGTTAAAAAAAATAGATGTTTCTTTAAGTGAAGCAGCAGAAAGTTTAGGGTGCAGTACAGTAAAAAAAGTATGTACAATTATAATGCCTCTTATAATGCCTACTCTTTTATCTGGAGCTTTGCTTGTATTTATGAATGCAATGGCAGATTTTGGTACTCCAATGCTTATAGGAGAAGGGTATAATGTAATGCCTGTTCTTATTTATTCTGAGTTTGTAGGTGAAATGGGAGGAAGTGCAAACTTTGCTGCAGCAATGGCAACAATTCTTGTAATAATAACAATAGTTCTTTTCTTGGGACAAAAATATATTGTTAATAAAAAATCTTTTGTAATGAGTTCTATAAGACCAATTCAGCCTAAAGAACTTAAGGGAATAAAAGGAATTTTAATGCATACTTTCATTTATTTTGTAGTATTTTTATCAATAATTCCTCAGATAACTGTAATTTATACATCATTTTTAAAAACAAGAGGTTCTATGTTTGTAAGAGAATTTTCTTTTGAAAGTTATGAAAAAGTTTTTTCAAGAATGGGAAATGCAATAGTGAATACATATGTTTATGGACTTACAGCTATTGTGATAATAGTTATTATGGGAATGTTTATAGCCTATATTTCAACAAGAAAGAAAAATGTTTTAACTGCCATAATTGATACGATGACAATGTTTCCTTATATAATTCCTGGATCTGTAATAGGTATAACTCTTCTTCTTGCTTTTAACAGCAGGCCGATACTTCTTAGTGGAACAGCAGCAATTCTTGTAATATCATTTGTAATAAGAAGAATGCCTTATACTCTTCGTTCATCAGCAGCAATTCTTTATCAGATAAGTCCAAGTCTTGAAGAAGCTTCAATAAGTTTAGGATGTTCACCTGTAAAAACTTTCTTTAAAATTACAGCAATGATGATGTTACCAGGAGTTTTATCAGGTGCAATATTAAGCTGGATTACAGTAATAAATGAACTTAGTTCATCAGTAATATTGTATACTGGTGTAACAAGAACAATGTCTGTATCAATTTATACAGAAGTTATAAGAGCAAGTTATGGAACAGCAGCAGCTCTTTCAACAATACTTACAGTGACAACTATAATTTCACTTTTAATTTTCTTTAAGGTGACAGGAGGAAAAGATGTCAATATATAATATTATAAAAAGATTGGCATAAAGTAAAATTAAGTGGTAGAATAAAATTAAATAGATTATAAAAGTAAAGGGGAACGAGTGTTATGAAAGGAAAAAGATTCCAAAGCTTTAAAGATCAGCTTAGAAAAACTTTGATTTTATATATGCTCGTTCCTATTATATTTTTTGCATTGACAGGTTATGGAATAATATATTTCTTGGAGTATCAAGCAATAAAGAATGAAAATATTGAAAATACAAAAATTCTTGCTAAAAATCTTGATGAAACAATACAAAAATATTTTAGTGAAGTAGAGAGAATTTCTTCTGATAAAGATATAATTAATGCAGTAATAAAAGGAAAAGCTGATAATTTTGTTTATGAGAAGGTATATGATTCTATAAATTCAATGAAAGTAGAAGGGAATTTTATTATTTATGATAAGGATCTTCATATAATTATGTCCAGTGCTAAATTTATAGGAAGTACTAACGGATATAGCTGGGGACTATTTAATAGAATGATAAATTATCCTGGAATAGTAATCCTGAAAATAAATAAATTTCATTTTCAAGATGAAACAAGCAGTGTTTTTTCTTTGGGGAAAGTAATAAAGAAAGATAATAAAATAGTTGGATTTGTAGTTTACAATATTTTAGATAAAAGTTTAAGAGAGCTTATAGGAAAAAGTGGTTCTTTTAATGTGGTCATAACAGATAAATATGGTAATACAGCAATAACAACAAATGAAAAATTTAAGGATGAATTAGGTAAAGCAGATAAAAAAATAAGAAAAGCAAATGGATATTCTGTTATAAATAATGAAAAATATTATGTAACTAAAAAAGAGATTTATTATTCAAATATAATTTTATATACAATATCTGGAGCAGGTTATGTTATAGATAATTTTATTGATGGTTTTTTATATATGACAGTTATTTTTATAATACTTCTTATTTCAATGTATTATGTTGCAAAAATTATTGCTGGAAAAAAGACAAAATCTATTGAAGAAATTATAAAGGCTATTGAAAATGTAAAAACAGGAGATTTAAATACAAGGCTTTATGTAGATACTAACGATGAATTTAAAATTATTGCAAATTCATATAATGAAATGCTTTTGAATATAAAAAAACTGATTGAAATAAATAAAGAAGAAGCCAGACACAGTGCTGTTCTTGAGGTTAAACAATTAGAAAGTCAGTTTAATCCACATTTTCTTTTTAATACTCTTGAAATGCTAAGATATACAATAAAATCAGATATTTCAATGGCTAATAAAATAATAATTAATATTTCATCACTTTTAAGGTTTAGTATAGAAAACAAATCTTCTGAAGTTTCTTTGAAAATAGATTCTATATATACAAAAAATTATTTAGACATTCAAAAATACAGATTCGGAGAAAAATTTGATTATGAAATAAAAATGGAAAAAGAATTAGAAAATTATCTTGTACCTAAATTAATTATTCAGCCGATTATTGAAAATGCAATAAAACATGGATATACTCAGATATCTAAAATGATTATTTATATAAGAATAAAAAAAGTAAAAAATATTCTTTTGATTAAAGTTTATAACAATGGTAAAGGAATGGAAAAAGAAACTTTAAAAGAAGTAAGAGGAAGATTAAAGAAAGGCAGCAATGAAATAAAAAATCATATAGGGATTTATAATATTTTTAGGCGTATTCAGCTTATGTATGGAAAAGAATATGGACTTAAAATTTTAAGTAGTGAAAAAAGAGGGACAATTGTCCGTATTTTTCTTCCTTTAAAAAATGGAGATGAAAGTTTATGATAAAAGTACTTGTTGTAGAGGATGAAGATATTATAAGAAAAGGTTTGATAGGAACAATTGATTGGCTTTCAGCTGGATATATTATTTCAGGAGAAGCTATAAATGGGCAGGATGGACTTGAAAAAATAGAAAAATATAAACCTGATTTAGTAATAACAGATATAAGAATGCCAGTTATGGATGGAATAGAAATGCTTAAAAAAGCACAGGAGAAAAATCTCAAATTTGAAAAAATTATTCTTACAAGCTATGGAGAATTTGAATATGCTCAGGAAGGGATAAAATTAGGAGTAGCAGATTATATTCTAAAACCGATTGATGAAGATGTTTTTTATGATGCATTGAAAAAAGTAAAAGAGAAAATTAAAAAAATTGAAACTTTTGAAACAGTACAGGATATTATAGTAAAAGAAGATGAAACTGAATTTTTTAATCCAAAAATTTATTTAGGAAAAGAAAAAGATAAAAATAGGTATGTTGATAAAGTGATAGAAAAAATAATATCTTCTTATGCTGAAAAATTAAATATAAAAGATATAGCTGAAGAATTAGGAGTGAGTACAAGTTATTTAAGCAGAAAGTTTAAAGATGTAACAGGAGAGACCTTTCTTGATGTCTTAAATAAATATAGAATACAAAAGTCTATAAAGCTTCTTCAGAAACAAGAATATAAAATCTATGAAATATCAGAAAAAGTAGGCTTTACAGATTATAAACATTTTTGTAATGTGTTCAAAAAATATTTAGAAATAGCCCCTGGAGATTTTGCTAAAAAAAGTATTATTATCTTAAAATAAAAAAGAAAGATTATGATTGATTTTTTGATTATATTAAAATATATAAAATAATAAAAAACAGGAACTTTAATCAGAACCTGTTTTTTATTTTCCGTTTTTAAAATAATTATATTTTAGAAGAAAATTGATAATTTTTTCTTTTAAAATATCTTCTGGTATGTTTGAATTATTTTTTAATTTTATAAGTTCTTTTATTTCATCTTGTATTTGATACGCTTTTTCATCAAGGCATTCAACATTTCTGATTATTACAGGATCTTCCATTACATTTTCTGTAAAGATTTTGCTTCTGAAAACATATCTAGGGTATCTTTTTTTCATTTTAAAGAAAAATAAAAAAGGGTATTTATCATAGACTTCTATAGTATCTTCAATATCTTCAAGCATAAAAAATTCTTCGTTTTCTATTATTTTGTACAAGTCATCAAAATTTTTTAACTTTAGTTCTTCTGCATTCATACTCTTTCTCCTTTCTTTAAATAGCAGTTAAATAAATTATAGTATACTGCAGAGAAAATAACAAGTTATTTTAAATAGAAAAAATTTTTTCAAAAATAGAATATGAAAGAAAATGATAGTTTGTGATAGATATTAAATAATTTTCTTATATTTAAAAGTCTTATTTATTGGGACTTTTAATTAAAATGTGAAAGAAATTTAAAGTTTGTGAAAGAAAATGATTGATTTTTTTGAAGGATTATGATAATATTCAAGTATAAGAGAGGAGGGAGACCAAAATGTTAAATATTCAACGGTATAGTCTGATTTTGGAATTAATAAAAAAAAGAAAGAACATAAGACTTAATGAGGTTGTAGAAGAACTTAATGTTTCAGAAGCTACTGCAAGAAGAGATTTAAATTTCTTGGAGGAGAAAGGGAAAATAAGAAGGGTACATGGAGGAGCTGTCCTTGTAGAAGATAAAGAAGATAATATAGATTATAAAAAACTTGTATATTCTGATGAAAAAAATAAAATTGGAAAAAAAGCAGCTTCCTATATAAAAAATGGCGACACTGTTTTTCTTGATGCAGGGAGTACAACAGAATGTATTATTAAGTATCTTTCAGGAAAAGAAGACATAAAAGTTGTTACTAATGGTTTCACTCATATATCTGAACTTACAAAAATGGGTATAGAGACATATCTTCTTGGTGGAAAAATTAAAATGAAAACAGGGGCAGTAGTAGGAGCTACAGCATTGTTTTCTTTAAAAAATTATAATTTTGATGTTGTTTTTATAGGAGCAAATGGAGTGAATAAAGATGGATATTCAACACCAGATCCTGAAGAAGTGATAGTAAAAAGTGAAGCTGTAGCAAGAGGAAAAAGAGTATTTTTCTTATGTGATCATTCTAAATTTACAGAAAAAAGTTTTATAAACTTTGCTTCTCTTAAAGATGGTCAGATTATAACTGATGGGGAAATACCAGAAGAAATAAAAGAAAAAATGGAGGAATAAAATGATTTATACAGTTACTTTGAATCCTGCTGTAGATTATTACATATCTATGAAAGAATTTCAAGAAGGTGAATTAAACTTAATTAATAATGGTTATACTCTTCCTGGAGGAAAGGGAATAAATGTTTCTAAAGTTTTAAAAAATTTTGGAATTGAAAGTACTGTTCTTGGTTTTGCAGGTGGCTTTACAGGAGATTTTATAAGAAAAAATCTTAAAGAGTATGAGATAAAAGATAAGCTTGTAGAATTAAAAGAAAATACAAGAATAAATATAAAAATGAGAACAGAAAAAACTGAAAGTGAAATAGCAGGACATTCACCTAATATTTCTGAATCTGAATATAAAGAATTTTTAAAAGCAATAAGTGAAATAAAAGAAGGAGATATTCTTGTACTTTCAGGAAGTGTTCCTAAATCTTTAAAAACAAATATTTATCAAGAGATAATTGAAATTCTTCCAGAAGGAGTTAAAGTTATTCTTGATACAAGAGGAGAGCCTTTTAAATATGCTCTTGAAAAAGGTGTATATCTTACAAAACCAAACAATGTAGAACTTGGAGAATTTTTTAACGAAAAGTATGAAACAATAGAAGAAATAATAGAAGCTGGAAAAAAATTAAGAAAAATGGGAAGTGAGAATGTTCTTATTTCTCTTGGAAAAAATGGATCGGTTCTTATAACAAAAGATGGAGTTTGGATAGGAAATGTACCTAAAGGAGAACTTGTAAGTTCAGTAGGAGCTGGAGATTCTATGGTGGCTGGAACTCTTTATGGAATTGTAAAGGGAATGGATATTTCAGAAGCATATAAATATGGAATAGCTTCAGGAAGTGCAACAGCATTTACAGAAGGGCTTACAACTTTTGAAGGAATGCAGAAATTATTAAATGATATTAATATAAAAAGGGAGGGTATATAAATGTTAAACAAAATGCTTACAGAAGATTGCATTAATCTTAATTTGAAGGGAAAAACAAAATCAGAAATTATTGATGAGATGGTAGATCTTTTATATTCTGCAGGTAAACTTAATGATAAAGAAGAATATAAAAAAGAAATACTAAAAAGAGAAGCACAGAGCTCAACAGGATTAGAAGAGGGAATAGCAATACCTCATGCTAAAACTTCAGCAGTAAAGATTCCAAGTATTGCATTTGGACTATCAAAAGAAGGTGTTGATTATGAATCTCTTGATGGAGAACCTTCTAAACTATTCTTTATGATAGCTGCTCCTGCTAATGCTTCAGATACACATATAGAAGTTTTATCAAAACTTACTACAATGCTTTTAGATGATACTATAAGAGAAAAACTTTTAAATGTAACATCTGCAAAAGAAGTGTTAGAAATTTTAAGTCAGGCTAAAGAAGAAAAAGAAGCAGTAGAAAATTCAAATGATTCTTACGATGTTCTTGCTGTAACAGCATGCCCTACAGGAATAGCTCATACTTATATGGCAGCTGATGCTCTTATTAAAAAAGCTAAAGAAATGGGTGTAAAAATAAAAGTAGAAACTAATGGTTCTACAGGTGTAAAAAATATGCTTACAGATGAAGAAATAAAGAATGCAAAAGGAATTATAGTTGCTGCAGATAAAAATGTTGAAATGACAAGATTTGACGGGAAAAATGTTGAAATAGTTCCTGTTAAAGAAGGAATAAAAAATCCTGAAGGATTAATAAAAAATGCTTTAAATAAAACAGCTCCTATATACAAAGCTGATGGAAAATCTTCAGGAGCTTCTAGTAAAAAAGAAAAAACAGGATTTTATAAACATCTAATGTCTGGTGTTTCTAATATGCTTCCATTCGTTGTAGGTGGAGGAATACTTATTGCTCTTTCATTTATGTTTGGAATAAATGCTTCTAATCCAAGTGATCCAAGTTACAGTCCTATAGCAAAACTGCTTAATGATATAGGTGGAGGAAATGCTTTCTTCCTTATGGTTCCAGTTATGGCAGGATTTATTGGTATGAGTATTGCAGACAGACCTGGATTTGCTCCTGCAATGGTTGGAGGATTAATTTCTCTTAATAATGGTGGAGGATTCTTAGGAGGTCTTATAGGAGGATTCTTAGGAGGATATGCAGTAGTTTTCCTTAAAAAAATATTTAATAAACTTCCTGAAAGTTTTGAAGGATTAAAACCAGTTCTTCTTTATCCTTTATTTGGAATATTTATTACAGGTGCTTTAATGTATGGTTTCATAGTTGATCCTATTGCAGCACTTAACAGTGGTGTTACAGAATTCTTAAAATCACTTGGAACAGGAAACCTTGTTCTTCTTGGAATTGTACTTGCAGCTATGATGGCAACAGATATGGGAGGTCCAATTAATAAAGCTGCGTTTACATTTGGAATTATGATGATAACAGCAGGAGATTATGCACCTCATGCAGCAGTAATGGCAGGAGGAATGGTTCCACCTTTAGGAATAGCACTTGCAACAACATTCTTTAAAAATAAATTTACAAAAGATGAAAGAGATGCAGGAAAAACTTGTTACATCATGGGACTTTCATTTATTACAGAAGGAGCAATTCCATTTGCTGCAGCTGACCCTGCAAGAGTAATTCCAGCTTCAATAATAGGAGCAGGAATAGCCGGAGGACTTTCAATGTTCTTTAAAGTTCAGCTTCCAGCACCTCATGGAGGATTATTCGTAATTCCAGTAGTTACTCACCCAGTAATGTATTTAATAGCAATTGCAATAGGTTCAGTTGTAACTGCATTAATTTTAGGTTATATTAAAAAACCTGTTACAGAATAATTTATTGATTTTGTCCTCAAAGTAAATTAAAATATATACACACAACTAAAACTGCTCTCTGAGATTTTTCAGAGAGCGGTTTTAATATATTGATAAAAATGTATATTTAATGTTATACTTATTTTGAAAAAATTTTTAAGGAGAATTTTATGGTAAAATCTATTTTTTTTGATATTGATGGAACACTTATAAGCTTTAAAACTCATAAAATGCCTGAGAGCACAAGAAAAGCATTAAATGAATTAAGAAAAAAGGGAGTGAAACTTTTTATTGCAACAGGAAGATCTCCCTTTGCTATTCCTAGCATAAGACATATATTAGATTTTGAATTTGATGGATATGTTATGCTTAATGGACAATACTGCCTTATAGATAATAAAATAATCCGTGATGAACCTCTTCCTATGGAATCTTTTAAATCAATTCTTCCTTATATGGAGAAAAATAAAATTGCTTGTGAATTTTTAGAGATTGATTATACATATTCAAACTTAATTAATGACAGAGTAATTGAACTTAGAAAATTTCTTGGAAATACAGTTTCAAATTTTCCTTTAGAAGATTCTTCTCGTGCTGAGAGTAAAAAAACATACCAGCTATGTGCATATGTAAAAGAAAATGAAGAAAAAGAATTTTTTGAAAATATGCCCGGATGCAGAGGTGTAAGATGGAATTCTCTTTTTATTGATGTAATTCCTGAAAATGGAGGAAAAGGAGAAGGGATAAAAGCAATGCTTAAGTATCTTAAAATCTCAGAAGAAGAAGTTATGGCTTTTGGAGATGGAGGAAATGATATTGAAATGCTTCAATCTGTAAAATATGGAATTGCAATGGGAAATGCAGGGGAGAATGTAAAAGAAGCTGCTCTTTATGTTACAAAAGATGTAGATGAGGATGGAATTTATTCTGCCCTTGTTTATTACAATGTTTTATAATTATTAATATAAAAAAGAGGTTAAAATTTTTTAACCTCTTTTTGCTTATTATTTAATGATTTTTTTACAAAGAATCTATCTTCTTATTCCTCTTTTCTTTTTTTCTTCTTCTATAGTTTGTCTATAATTAAGATTTTTAATTTCTTTTTTCATAACATAAACTGCAATTATTGCAGCTGTTGTATCAGCTATAGGAAAACTTAAAAGTGCTCCTGCTACTCCTAATTTTAGAGGAAGAATAAATGCAAGTGGTATTGATAATATCATTAATCTTAAAAAAATAAACCTTGATGTTATATATCCTTTTCCTACTGCTTGAAAATAGTTTGTACATGAAAGATAGACAGCTGTACTTATCATCATTCCAAGATGTACATGAATTCCTTTAACAGTATACTGTATAAGTTCTGGATCATTTTTTACAAAAAATCCAGCCATAAATGGTGCTTTAAAAACAATAAAGCTTACAAGGATTACAGAAGCTATTGCTGTAATAGAAACAGAGGCATAAAATGTATCTTTTACTCTTTTATAATTTCTTGCTCCCCAGTTATATGAAAGAATAGGCTGCCGTCCTTGGTTAAGTCCTACATAACTTGTATTTATAAAGTTTCTTAAAATAGACATTATTCCCATTGCAGCAAGAGCTATTTCTCCACCATAACGAACAAGTTGAATATTTAGAACATATACATATAGACCATTAAAAAATTGATTTAAAAAAGCAGAAATTCCTATAGATGATATTCCTTTTAATATTTTCCAATTAAATTTTATATATTTTCGTTCAAGTTTTAAAAGTTTACTTTTTGAAAAATATATAATAAGAAGGATGGCTGGAATTATATTTGCTATAGAAGTAGCAATTGCAGCTCCTTTCATTCCTAAAGGTATAACCATAACCAAAAGATAGTCTAAAATCATATTAGCGAAAGCAGAGGATAGATTTATAATCATGGACATAATAGGATTGCCTTCAAGACGAACAAAAGCACAAAAAGAGTTAAAAATAAGCTGAAAAATTATTGAAGGAAAAAAATACATATTATACTCAACAGCATATTTCAGATTATTTTCTCCAGCTCCCATAAATTTAATTATTGGAATTTGAAAAATCATTCCAATAAATGTATAAAAAGCTCCAAGTGCAATTACAGCAAACATTGAAGCTCCTAAAACTTTTCTTGCTCCAGAAATATCTTCCCGTCCCATTTTTATTCCAGCAAGAGCAGCTCCACCAATACTAAAAAGCATAGCTGTTGCATTAAATAAAAGAATAATAGGAAAAATTACAGCTATAGCACCTATTCCATTTCTTCCAACAGCCTGACCTATAAAGTATCTGTCTGTTACATTGTAGATAATTATAGTAAGTGCTGATATTGTGGAAGGAATAGAAAATTTTATTAACATTGGAAGAAGTTTTCCTTCTCTGAATTCTATTTCTTGTTTTGTCATAATTTACTCCCTTGATTTTGTACAACAAAAAGAGGACATAACTGCCCTCTCTGCAAATTATTTCTCTATATTTTCTTTTTCCATAATTTCTATGTATTTTCTAATAAGTTCAAGTTTTCCTTCAGCTTTTGTAAGATCTCTTACAGTTTTATAACTTTTATCATAAAGTCTGTCTTTAATCTTTAAGTTTTCTTTGTATAGTATAATAGTTGGATTTTTTTCATCAGCTGTATTTACATTATATTTTTTTAAGAAATTTTCAAATTCTTCAGTTACTGTTTTTGTAAATTCTTTAAGTTCTTCTCTTTTAAAAGCAGCTTTTAATGATAGCCCAAAATCATTATTCATAAAAATCCCTCCCCTTTTTAAGATATGACTGCTCTTTGTTTTTTTATTATACTTTGTAATATTAAAATAAGTCAATATTACTTGAAATTTTTTGTAAAAAATAAGCCTTGTTTAACAAGGCTCATCTCTTTATTTTTTTCTTCTTTTTTTTCTAGTAGCAAGTAAAGTTTCCATTTTTTTACCACATTTAAATCTTACAGTTGTTCTTGGTGCAGTTTCAACTGGCTCATGTGTTTTTGGATTTACAGGATTTTTCTTTTGAACTGTCTTAACAGTGAAAGTTCCTAAACCTCTGAAAATAAGTGTTTCATTTTGCATTAATGCTTTTTCCATAGTTTTTAAAAACATATCTACTTGCTTTTTAGCTTCTTCTCTTGAACTTGTATTATTTTCTTTATAATAAAGCTCAATAAACTCCTTTTTTACCAATTTAATCCCCCCTACAATTTTTATTTCATAAATATACACAGCTTTTCCCCTTTTGCCTAAACAGCTGATATACTTACTTCTAAATAAGAATTAATGTGACAGAGTTTCCTGCTTGAATTGTAGTTCGTGGACAAACAATTAACAGTACCCCTAATCCAAAATTTTCCCTATTCATACTAACTCTTTGTTAGATTATGAATATTGTTCTGAACTATATTACACATAACTTGTATCATGCTTTTTTCTTTTTTTAATCTGTGTTTTTTTTAGCTTATCTTATTGCTTGTTCTTTTATATTCCTTATTATAATACATATTTTCTAAAAAATACATATATAAATTTAAAAAATTTTTTAATTTAATATCTGTAAATTCGTATGTATTGATATTATC
>NZ_JADYUD010000023.1 GCF_021531595.1 Fusobacterium perfoetens | reverse complement strand
GGTAGAGCACACGACTGTTAATCGTGTTGTCGTTGGTTCAAGTCCAACAAGAAGCGCCATTTTTTATTTTTTGGAAAAATAAATTATAAGACTCAGACTATTAAAAAATAGATCTGAGTTTTTTTATATTTTAAAGAAAATATTTAAAATTTAGACTTAATAAATTAGTAAAATTTTGAAAAGTCATTGAAAATAAAGAGAAAAAAATAAATATATTTTGACAATATAGAAAAGATATGTTAAAATAACTAGGCTATATAAATAGATATTCCTCTTTAATGAAAAGGAATATTAAATGAATATCTAACAGGAGGAAAAAATGAAAGAAAGATTAATCGCGTTAATTGAAAAAGACTACCTAAGAACTGATATCCCTCAATTCAAAGCTGGGGACACAATCGCAGTTTACTACAAGGTAAAAGAAGGAAACAAAGAAAGAGTTCAACTTTTCCAAGGAACAGTAATCAGAGTAGCTGGTTCTGGAATCGCAAAAGCATTCACAGTTAGAAAAGTTGTAGACGGAATAGGAGTAGAAAGAATAATCCCTATGAACTCTCCAATGGTTGACAAAATTGAAGTGCTTAAAGTAGGAAAAGTAAGAAGAAGCAAACTTTACTACTTAAGAGGATTATCTGGTAAACAAGCTAGAATCAAAGAACTTAGAAAATAGTTTCAGAAAGCTAAGGGTATCATATACCTTTAGCTTTTTTTCATTTTTTGTGATAAAATATGACCATGAAATCTTAATAAATTAAAAGCTTAAAAAGAGAGGAAATCCAAATATGAGCAGAGAAAATCTTATATTAAACGGAGTGTTTTATCTTATCCTTACAATATTTTTTATTTATATATTTGTAAGAGAAAAATATATAGTTGAAAAAATAGCTAAATACAGAAACGGGTTTTCTGAAAAAATAATAAATATTTTTGGAGTAAAAGGAGATACAGGTAAGAAAGTTGTTCATAAAATAGTAAATGGAAGTGAAGCTATTATAACAGCTGTGGTTCTTGTTCTTATTATTCAAAGATTTTATATAGGAAATTTTATGGTTCCTACAGGATCTATGGAAACAACAATAATGCCAAAAGACAGACTTTTTGGAAATATGGTTGTGTATAAATTTAAAGCTCCTGAAAGAGAAGATATAGTTGTTTTTAAAGAACCTGTTGAAGATAAAGTTTTATATACAAAAAGAGTGATGGGACTTCCAGGAGAAAAAATTGCAATAAGAAATGGACATCTATTTGCAAATGGAAAAGAAATAAATTCAAGAGAATATTCTGCTCTTGGACAAATAGGAATAAATACATGGATTGTACCTAAAAAAGGCGATACAATAACTATAAAACCGGGAATGAATTATAATGAAGCTTATCAAAAGGTAAATTTTGATATAGGAAAAGTTCAAAAACTTATTCTTGAAAACGGGAATACAGATATAGTAGAGCAATTTCTTCCAAAATTAAAATTTTATGTTAACGGGGAAGAAACAGGAATGATTTTAGATTATCTTCATGACGAAAATATTTTGAAAAAAATAACTTCCGGAGAGACAGTTGAAATTATTCTTGATGAAGATTGTTATTTTATGCTTGGAGACAATACTAATGGAAGTTATGACTCAAGATTCTGGGGATTTGTAAAAGACAGTAGAATAAGAGGAAAAGCTGTCTTAAGATTTTGGCCTTTGAACAGAATATCAATTCTTAAATAAAAAAATTATGGAGAAATAAATGTTTACTATTTGTGAAAATAATAATCCAGAAGAAATATATAAACTTGAAAAAGAAATTTTTGGAAACAGTGCGTATACATTAAAACAGATTGATGACATATCAACTATGCCTGATATGTATAAAATAATCTCAGTAAAAGATGAAAATGGAATAACAGCAGGCTATGTCATTATTTTTAATAACAGCGATTCTCTTGAAATAATGAAAATAGGAGTAAATCCGCAATATAGAGAGAAAGGTTTTGGAACAATTCTTATTAACGAAATAAAAAAATCAAGAATGGAAATTTTTCTTGAGGTCCGTGAAAATAATGTGACAGCAAGAAAATTTTACGAAAAAAATGGTTTTAAAGAAGCTGGTAAAAGAAAAAACTATTATCGTGATACTAATGAAGCAGCAATAATAATGGTGTTTTAAATTTTTATTTATATAAAAGGAGTTTTATGGAAAAAAATATTTATTCAAATCCCTTAGTGGAAAGATACAGTTCAAAAGAGATGCTAGAAGTTTTCTCTCCTGTAAATAAATTTTCTACATGGAGAAAATTATGGGTAGCTCTTGCTGAAAGTGAAAAAGAATTAGGTCTTAATATAACAGATGAACAAATAAATGATATGAAAAATCATATTTATGATATTGATTTTGAAATGGCGAAACAGAGAGAAAAAGAAGTAAGACATGATGTAATGGCTCATGTTTATACATTTGGAATGCAAGCAAAATCAGCAATGCCAATAATCCATTTAGGAGCAACAAGTGCTTATGTAGGAGATAACACAGATCTTATTCAAATAAAAGAGGGACTTGCAGTTTTAAAAAAAGAAATTGTAAATGTTATGAATGGGCTTTCAAAATTTGCAATGGAATATAAAGGGATGCCTACTCTTGGATTTACACATTTTCAGGCAGCTCAGCTTACAACAGTGGGGAAAAGAGCGACTCTTTGGCTTCAAAGTCTTCTTCTTGATTTTGAAGAGTTAGAGTTCAGAGAAAAAACTTTAAGATTCAGAGGCGTTAAAGGGACAACAGGAACTCAAGCAAGCTTTGAAGAACTTTTTAATGGAGACTTTAAAAAAGTTAAGGCTCTTGATGAAATGGTAACAGAAAAAGCAGGATTTGAAAAAAGATTTATGGTTGCAGGTCAGACTTATGATAGAAAAATAGATTCTGAAATAATGAATCTTTTATCAAATATAGCCCAGTCAGCACATAAATTTACAAATGATTTAAGACTTTTACAGCATCTTAAAGAGATAGAAGAACCTTTTGAAAAAAATCAAATAGGTTCATCAGCAATGGCATATAAGAGAAATCCTATGAGAAGTGAAAGAATTTCATCACTTGCAAAATTTATAATAGCTCTTCAGCAGAGTACAGCTATGACAGCTTCTACTCAATGGTTTGAAAGAACTTTAGATGATTCTGCTAATAAAAGACTTTCTCTTCCTCAGGCATTTTTAGCAGCAGATGCAATTCTTATTATTTGGAAAAATATTCTTGATGGACTTGTAGTATATCCAAAAATGATAGAAAAACATATA
This sequence comes from Fusobacterium perfoetens, assembly GCF_021531595.1. Lineage (NCBI taxonomy): Bacteria > Fusobacteriati > Fusobacteriota > Fusobacteriia > Fusobacteriales > Fusobacteriaceae > Fusobacterium > Fusobacterium perfoetens. Next base: position 13,914 of record NZ_JADYUD010000023.1, on the reverse strand, counting down.
ATGGCTGAACTTCCTTTCATGGCAACAGAATACATAATAATGGAAGGTGTAAAAAATGGAGGAGACAGACAGGAGCTTCATGAAAAAATAAGAGTTCATTCAATGGAAGCGGGAAAAATGGTAAAAGTCCATGGACTTGAAAATGACTTGATTGAAAGAATATTAAATGATCCAAGCTTTAATATAGATAAAGAAAAATTAAAAGAGATTTTATCTCCTAAAAACTTTATTGGTTTTGCAGAGGAGCAGACAGAGGAATTTATAAATACAGAAATAAAACCAATTCTTGAAAAATATTCAAATCTTTTAGGAATGAATGCTGATCTTAAGGTGTAATTATGGAAAAAGTAAGAGAACGGAACAGCATAAGGAGAGAAAAATATCTTATATTTCTGATTCTGCTGTCCCTTTATCTTTCTCTTGCAGAGACACTTATTCCTAAACCTTTTCCATGGCTTAAACTTGGGCTTGCAAATATAGGTACAATAATAGCTTTGGAAAAATTTGGAAAGAAAATGGCAGTAGAAGTAACCATGTGCAGAATAATTATTCAAGGAATAATGATAGGAACACTTTTTAGTCCAGGATTTATAATAAGTTTAATATCAGGAATTGCAAGTGTGAATATTATGATACTTCTTTATAATTTCAGAAATAAGCTCAGTCTTGTTTCAATAAGTATTTTATCTGCTTTGGTGCATAATTTTGTTCAACTTTTGGTGGTTTATTTTCTGATGTTCAGAAACATGAACCTTCATTCAAGATATATAATGTTTTTTATAGTGGGATTTTTATTTTTAGGGTGTATTGCAGGAGCAGTAACAGGGTTTATAGGAGAAAAACTATTACTTAGAAGGAGTTGTATAAAATGAGAAAATATTTTGGAACAGATGGTATAAGAGGAGAGGCTAACAGAGAACTTACAGCAGAACTAGCAATGAAACTAGGATATGCTTTAGGATATTACTTAAGACAGGAGAATCCTCAAAAGAAAAAATTAAAAGTAATTATGGGTTCTGATACTAGAATTTCAGGATATATGCTTAGATCAGCACTTTCAGCAGGACTTACTGCTATGGGAATAAACATTGATTTCGTAGGTGTTATACCTACTCCTGGGGTTGCTTTTATAACACAAGCTAAAGGAGCAGAAGCTGGAATTATGATATCAGCATCTCATAATCCTGCAAAAGACAATGGAATAAAAATATTTGCAAAAGATGGATGTAAATTACCTGATGAGATTGAACTTGAACTTGAAAAGTTAATAGATAGATATGCTGAAATAACTGCAGAGCCTCTTGCAGGAGATGAAGTAGGAAAATTTAAGTATGCAGAAGACGATTATTTCTTATATAGAGATCATCTTAAATCAATAGTTAACGGAGATTTTTCAGGAATGAAAATAATTTTAGACGCTGCAAATGGATCAGCATACAGAGCAGCTAAAGATGTATTTTTATCACTTGGAGCTGAAATAGTTGTAATAAATGATGCTCCAAATGGAAAAAATATCAATGTTAGATGTGGATCAACACATCCTGAAATACTTTCAAAAGTTGTTATGGGATATGAAGCTGACTTAGGTCTTGCATATGATGGAGACGCAGACAGATTAATTGCTGTTGACAGAAATGGAAAAATTGTTGATGGAGATAAAATAATAGCAACTCTTGCAGTGGATATGAAGAAAAAAAATATTCTTGTAAACAACAGAGTTGTAACAACAGTAATGAGTAACATGGGACTTGAGTCTTTCCTTAATGATAATGGAATAGTTTTAGTAAGAGCAAATGTCGGAGACAGATATGTTCTTGAAAAAATGAAAAGCCAAGGACTTAATATAGGAGGAGAACAGTCAGGACATATTATTCTTCTTGATTATGGAACAACAGGAGATGGAATACAGTCATCTTTAAAACTTGTAGAAGTTGTAAGAGACAGTGGAAAAACTCTTGACGAACTTGTTGGATTGATTCCAGAATGGCCTCAGGTTTTAATAAATGTAAGAGTAGATAATGTAAAGAAAAATCTGTGGGATAAAAATGAAAATATAACTTCTTTCATAAAGGAAAAAGAAAAATTTATGGGAAATGAAGGAAGAGTTCTTGTAAGAACTTCAGGAACAGAGCCTATTGTAAGAGTAATGGTTGAAGGAAAAAATGCAGAATCAGTAAAAGCCATTGCAGAAGAAATAGCTGAAGTTGTAAAAAAAGAGCTAGCATAAAATAAAAAAATAATATAAATTTCAGGGAGAAAATATAATGTATAAAAATTTTTCTAAGGTCTATGACAAATTTATGGAAGTCTGTAACTATGATGAATGGATTGAGATTCTTGAAAAATATATAAAAGAATATAATCCTGAAGGAAAAAAAGTTTTAGATTTAGGCTGTGGAACGGGAAAAAATTTGCTCAAACTGTCAGAGAAGTATGAGTGTACTGGGTTGGATTTGTCAGAGGAGATGCTGAAAAGGGCTAAAATAAGATTAAAGGGCAAAAATGTACCATTATTCTTGGGCGATATGAGAGCATTTGATACAGGAGAAAAATATGACATTATATTTTCTTTTTTTGACACAGTAAATCATCTTACTTCATCTGAAGATTTATTGGATTTATTTAATAGTGTAAGAAATTCTCTTAATAAACAAGGGATTTATATATTTGATGTTGTAGATAGAGAATTTATGGATAAAATGTTTGCTAATGATGTATATGCAGATAACAGAAAAGATTTTGCTGTTATTTGGGAACATTTTTATGACGAAGAAGAAAATATTGACCAAATAGAAGCTACATATTTTGTAAAAAATAAAAATAAAACTTTTGACAAACTAACAGAGTACTATGAGAAGAGAATTTTCACAGAAAGTGAAATTTTTAACTGTTCAAAAAATGCTCAATTAGCTCTTGTAAAATACGAAAAAAATGATAAAATAGCAGATAAGAGATTTTTTTATATTTTAAAAAATGAAGAATAGAAAATAATAAAATTCCATTGCCAATGTACGAAAATAAATAAAAAAATTTTTTATACGAAAAAATGGTATACAAAGGTAAAATTTTAGAACAAAATTTTAATTGTTGTAGAAAATACTTTATGAAGGGAAGAAAAAATGTTAAAATTTGATAGAGATTTTTTTAAATATTTATCCCTTTTAGGAACTCTTGGTTTTATTATTATGGGAAATATTTTGGTATCTTTAGCTATTTATAGATATATAATAGCAAGATATGTATGTGAAAGTCCTGTGCTTTTTATAATATTTCTTCTTCTTGGTATTGCCAGTGGGTTTTATAGTGTTTATCAACAGATAATGAAAAAATAAAAAAAACTTGACTTTACGGTCAGGTTATAGGGTATAATTATCGTGCTGGTTAAAAATAAAAAAAGAAAGGTTTTTGTATGGATGAAATAAAAAATTTGATGAGGAGAGCTTTTATTACTTCTGGAATAATAATTATATACGGGCTTATTATAAAAGAAAAAATGGTCTGCATAGGAATGTTTGGAGGTTCTCTGATTTCCATACTTGCTTTTTATATGATTTGCATTGATGTAAAATCCATTACAGTAAGAGGCGGATCTTACAAAGCTGGGATTATAGGTTATCTGAAAAGATATCTTCTTTATGGAATCTCTTTAGGATCAGCAGCTTATTTTTTTGGAACAGGAATGATGTTAAGTACAGCCATTGGATTATTAAACATAAAATTTAATATCTATATAATGGTTTTATATAAAAATTTTGTAAAATTTAAAAATAAGTACTTAAAGTAAGAAGAGAGGAGGGTTTATATGAACATAGGTTTTTTTACTCCACCTCTGGTAGAAGGGCCAAGAATAGTGTTTTTCGTACCATTGCCAGAATTTCTTAACAGACTTCCTATAGCAATGGATATGGGAAACGGCCAATATGGTCTTCCTGTTACGATTACAGTAATAGGAACTTGGTTCTGTATGCTTGTTTTATTTTTACTGTTTAGGACAGGGACAAGAAAATTGGAGCTTATACCAAAAAATGGGCTTCAAACAGCTTTGGAATCTTTATATGTATTCCTTGATGGACTAGTTGAACAGATGATAGGAAGCTGGAAGAAAAAATATTTTTCTTTCATAGCTACAATATTTATCTTTATTTTAACAAGTAACTTGCTGACATTTTTCTTCCCAATACCATGGCCAACTTTTGGACCAGATGGGACAGTAACAGTATCACCTGCTTTCCGTGCACCAACTATGGATTTAAATACAACAGTAGGTTTAGCAATAGTGGTAGCAGTGGTATTTATAGGAACAAGTATTAAGAGAAACGGAGTGTTTGGTTATGCCAAAGGCTTTTTAGACCCAGTACCTGTTATGTTACCTTTAAACATAGTAGGAGAATTAGCAAAACCAGTAAATATGTCAATGAGACTTTTCGGAAACATGTTTGCCGGTTCAGTAATCATGGGGCTTCTTTACAAAGCAGCACCATGGGTTGTACCAGCACCTCTGCATTTATATTTTGATTTATTTGCAGCAGTGGTACAAAGTTTCGTATTCACAATGCTTACAATGGTTCATATTCAAGGAGCATTGGGTGATTCCACAATGGAAGAAGAAAGATAAAAAACAAAAATTCAGAAAATTCAGGAGGTATTCTAATGGATATTTTAGTAGCAAAAACAATAGTTTTAGCAGCATCAGCAATTGGTGCAGGATGTGCAATGATAGCTGGACTTGGACCAGGGATTGGAGAAGGTTATGCAGCAGGTAAAGCAGTAGAAGCAGTTGCAAGACAACCAGAAGCAAAAAGTAACATCATCTCTACAATGATACTTGGACAAGCAGTAGCAGAATCAACAGGTATTTACTCACTTGTTATAGCTATGATTCTATTATATGCAAACCCATTTATGTCAATATTAGAGAAAGCTGCAGAGCTTGTTAAGTAAGAACTAGATAAATTAGTTACAAAAATTAATTAATCTAGGAAGGAGGTAATAATCTTGGCACCACAAAATATGCCTGCAATTTCAATTGATATAAATATGTTTTGGCAGATAATAAACTTTTTTATACTTATTGTAGTGTTCAATAAGTATTTCAAGCATCCTCTTAGAAGAATAATAAGAGAGAGACAAGCAAAAATAGCTGGAGAACTTGAAGATGCTAAAAAAGATAAACAAGCTGCTAAAGATGCAAAAGAAGAAGCAGAAGAAATCTTAAAGCAAGCCAGAATAGAAGCACATAAAATAATCAGTTTATCAGAAAAGAAAGCTGATGATAGAAAAGAAGAGATTTTAAGAGAGGCAACAACACAAAGAGACAAGATTTTAAAAAGTGCTGAAGTAGAAGTAGGTAAGATGAAAGCAAGAGCAAGAGAAGTAATAAGAGAAGAAATGCAAACTCTTGCAGTTCAACTTGCAGAAAAAATTATTACTGAAAAATTAGATTCAAAAGCTGGAAATCTGTTAATAGACGACTTTATTGACAAGGTAGGGGACGCCGAATGATAGCAGACAGCCAAATAGGAAAAAGATATGCAGAAGCAATTTTTGAAATAGCAGAATCTAATAACAGTGTAAAAAATGTTTATGAAGCACTTAACAGCCTAATGGAATCTTATAAAACAGATAAAGAATTCAAGAATTTTATAGATCATCCTCTTATTACAAATGAGGAAAAAATAGAAGCTCTTGGAAAAATTTATGAAAATGAAAATCAAGAAGTAAAAAATATAATATTTTATATTCTTGAAAAAAACAGAATGGCAAATATCAGAGAGATAGTTGCTGAGTATCTGAAAATTTATTATGCTAAAAATCAGATACTTGATGTAGAAGCTACTTTCGCAAAAGAACTTACAAAAGAACAAAGAGAAAGACTTATACATAAATTAGAGATAAAAACTAAGAAAAAGATAAACCTAGTAGAAAAAGTAGATGCCAGCATAATCGGTGGTGGAATTCTTAAAATCGGAGATAGAATTATTGACGGTACAGTAAGAACTCAACTGGATTCTCTGGTTAAGTCACTGTAAACTACACATAAATTGGAGGTGTAATCGTTGAATATCAGACCAGAAGAGGTAAGTAACATAATTAGAACTGAGATAGAAAATTATAAAAAAAGCCTCGATATAAAAACTTCAGGTTCTGTATTGGAAGTCGGAGACGGTATTGCTAGAATATACGGTCTTAGCAACGCTAAAGCTGGAGAACTTCTTGAGTTTACAAATGGAATAATGGGAATGGTTTTAAACCTTGAAGAAAACAATGTAGGAGCCGTTATTCTTGGAGATTTCTCTCAAATAAAAGAGGGAGACGAAGTAAAAGCAACAGGAAGAATAGTATCTGTTCCTGCAGGGGAAGGATTCCTTGGAAGAGTTGTTAATGCTTTAGGTGAGCCTATTGACGGAAAAGGTGAAATTGAAGCAGTTAAATATATGGATATAGAAAGAAAGGCTTCTGGAATTATTTCCAGAAAACCAGTATTTGAGCCTTTACAGACTGGTATTAAATCAATAGATGGAATGGTACCAATTGGAAGAGGACAAAGAGAACTTATAATCGGAGACAGACAGACTGGTAAAACAGCAATAGCTGTTGATGCTATTATCAATCAAAAAGGTACAGGAGTAAAATGTATCTATGTTGCAATAGGTCAAAAAAGATCAACTGTAGCTCAGATTTATAAAAAATTAGAAGATTTAGGTGCTATGGAATATACAACAATAGTGGCAGCTACTGCATCTGAAGCAGCACCATTACAATATCTTGCTCCATACGCAGGAGTTGCTATGGGAGAATATTTCATGGACAAAGGGGAACATGTTTTAATAATATATGATGACCTTTCAAAACATGCTGTAGCTTACAGAGAAATGTCTCTTTTATTAAAAAGACCACCAGGAAGAGAAGCTTATCCTGGAGATGTATTCTACCTTCACTCAAGACTTCTTGAAAGAGCAGCAAAATTATCTGATGAACTTGGAGGAGGTTCAATAACAGCACTTCCTATTATTGAAACTCAGGCAGGAGATGTTTCTGCATATATTCCAACAAATGTAATTTCTATTACAGACGGTCAGATTTTCCTTGATTCTCAATTATTTAACTCAGGATTCAGACCTGCTATCAATGCAGGAATTTCAGTATCAAGGGTTGGAGGATCAGCTCAGATTAAAGCTATGAAACAGGTTGCTGCAAAAGTAAAACTTGAACTTGCACAATATACAGAACTTCTTACATTTGCACAATTTGGATCAGATCTTGATAAAGCAACTAAAGCTCAGCTTGAAAGAGGACACAGAATTATGGCTGTATTAAAACAACCTCAAAACAGACCTTATGCTGTTGAAAAACAAGTTGTGTCTTTCTTCGCAGTTACAAATGGATATTTAGATGATATAGCTGTTGAAGATGTAAATAGATTTGAAAATGAGCTTATAAAAGAGCTAGAAAATACAACTTCTATCTTAGATGAGATAAGAGAGAAGAAAGCGTTAGATAAAGAGCTTGAAGCTAAATTAGTAGAAGCTGTAAACGCATTTAAAAAGAATTTTAACTAAGAAGAGGTGAGAAAATGGCTGGTTCTGGAGAAATTAGAGACAGAATAAAAAGTGTCCAGTCTACTCATCAGATTACAAAGGCTATGGAGATTGTTTCCACAACAAAATTTAAAAAATTTGCATCAATAGTGGCACAATCAAGACCTTACTCTGACAGCATTCATGAAATTCTTAAAAATATAGCTGCAGGAGTAAAGCATGAAAATCACCCTCTTTTTGATGGAAAAAAAGAAGTGAGAAAAATAGGAGTTATCGTAATGACATCTGACAGAGGTCTTTGCGGAAGCTTTAACAGTAATACTCTTAAAAAACTTAAAGAGTTTGAAGAAAATCATGCAGGAAAAGAAGTCTCTGTAATAGCAATAGGAAAAAAAGGAAGAGATTACTGCGCTAAAAGAAATTATGATTTAAAGGCAGAATATACACAGCTTATTCCAGAAACAATGTTTGAAAAAGCAAAGGAAATAAGTGAAAATATAGTTGAATATTACTATGCAGATATATTTGATGAAGTGTATGTTATTTACAATAAATTTGTATCAGCTTTAAGATGTGATTTAACAGTAAGAAAACTTATTCCTATTGAAAGAGTAGAAACAGATACTAATACATCATATATATTTGAACCTGATGCAGAAGCAATTCTTTCAAGTCTGCTTCCTAAATATTTAAACATAGAATTGTATCAGGCAATATTGGACAATACAGCTAGTGAGCACTCTTCAAGAAAAAATTCAATGAAGAATGCAACAGACAATGCTGAAGAGATGATGAAAGAATTAAATCTTCAATATAACAGAGAAAGACAGGCTGCTATCACTCAGGAAATTTCTGAGATTGTTGGAGGAGCAGCAGCATTAAAATAATAAGAGGGAGGCAATGAATTGGAGAATAAAGGAACTCTTACACAGATAATAGGTCCCGTAGTAGACGTCGTTTTTAAAAACGAATTGCCTAAAATATACAACGCCCTTAAAGTAAAAGTGGGTGAAAGAGAATTAGTATTAGAAGTTGCTCAGCATATGGGTAATAATGTAGTAAGAACAGTTGCTATGGATGATACTAATGGTCTACAAAGAGGAATGGAAGTTATAGATACAGGAGCACCTATAATGGTTCCTGTTGGAAAAGCTGTTTTAGGAAGAATCCTAAATGTATTAGGACAACCAGTTGATAATGCTGGTCCTATAGCAACAGAAGAAAGATTACCTATTCACAGAGATGCACCAGATTTTGAATCTCAAGGTACTGAAGTAGAAATCTTTGAAACAGGTATAAAAGTAATAGATCTTCTTGCACCATATATAAAAGGTGGAAAAATAGGTCTGTTCGGAGGAGCTGGAGTTGGAAAAACAGTTCTTATAATGGAGCTTATTAACAATATAGCTAAAGGGCACGGAGGACTTTCTGTATTCGCAGGAGTTGGAGAAAGAACAAGAGAAGGTAGAGACCTTTATGATGAAATGACTGAGTCAGGAGTTCTTTCAAAAACATCACTTGTTTACGGACAGATGAACGAGCCACCTGGAGCAAGACTTAGAGTAGGTCTTACAGGTCTTACAATAGCAGAAAACTTCAGAGATAAAGAAGGACAAGATGTTCTTCTATTTATAGATAATATATTCAGATTTACACAAGCAGGATCAGAAGTATCTGCCCTTCTTGGAAGAACACCATCAGCAGTTGGATATCAACCAAACCTTGCTACAGAAATGGGAGCTCTTCAAGAAAGAATTACTTCTACAAAAACAGGTTCAATAACATCTGTTCAGGCTGTATATGTGCCTGCAGACGACCTTACTGACCCTGCACCAGCTACAACATTCTCACACTTAGATGCAACAACAGTTCTTTCAAGAAGAATAGCTTCTCTTGGAATATATCCTGCTGTTGACCCTCTTGATTCTACATCAAAAGCACTTGATGCAGATATAGTTGGAAATGAGCATTATACAGTTGCCAGAGAAGTTCAGGCTGTATTACAAAGATATAAAGAATTACAAGATATCATTGCTATCTTAGGTATGGATGAATTATCAGATGAAGATAAGATGACTGTATCAAGAGCAAGAAAAATAGAGAAATTCTTCTCTCAACCATTCTCTGTTGCAGAGCAGTTTACAGGAATGGCAGGAAAATATGTTCCTATAAAAGAAACTGTAAGAGGATTTAAAGAAATTCTTGAAGGTAAACATGATGACCTTCCTGAACAAGCATTTTTATATGTAGGAACAATAGAAGAAGCTATTGCAAAAGGAAGAGAGTTAATGAAGGGAGCTGAATAATTATGGCGAACTTTAGACTTGAAATCGTAACACCAAGTGGAAAAATATATTCTAATGATGTAGAGTTTGTTCTTGTTAGAACAACAGAAGGAGATATGGGAATTCTTGCAAATCACTCTCCTTTCGTTGCAGGTCTTGCTGTAGGTGAGATGATTGTAAGAGAGGAAAAAGGAAAAGAAATTCCTTATTATGTTTCTGGAGGATTTTTAGAAATAAATTCCAATAAAGTAATAGTTCTTGTTGATGAGGCAATGCTGGCATCAGAAATTGACCTTGAAAATGCAAGAAAAGAAGCAGCTTTTGCAGAAGAAAAACTTAAAAAACTTACTGAAGATAAGAATATTATTTTAACTCAGAAAAGTTTACATGAAGCTTTAGTAAAAGTGAGCATAGCAGAAAAATTATTATAGAATTTTTTTACAGTACAGTGAGAGCTGTACTGTTTTTTTATATTTAAATAACAAAACAGAGAAAAAGAGTGTCAAAACTATTAAAGCTCTGTATGAGAAATTTTACTTTTTTTACTTATTGTTTTTAACAGAAATCAGTTGTTATTGATAAGGGCTTAGTGTTGTGATATACTGAGAGTATAAATGACAGAGGAGGAATTTCATGAAGAAACTAACAGTAGCAGTGTCTTTTTTTATTATTTCTGTACTGTCTTACAGTGAATTAAAATATGAAGATATTGATAAAAACCACTGGGCTTATAAGTCTGTTGAAAAATTAGTAGCAGAAGGAGTAATAGAGGAAGATTCCTTTAGGTTTGAAGGGAATAAACCTCTTACAAGATACCAATTTGCATATGATTTATCAAATGCATTGAATAAAATTGATTTGGAAAAAGCCAATAAAAAAGAATTGGAAATTTTGGAGACTCTCGTTGTGGATTTTTCAAATGAACTTAATAAAATAGGGTTTGATGCTAAAACTTTTGATGAAAGAGTTGAAAATATAGAGAATGAAATAAAAAGATTGAATGATGCAATCAATAAAAATAATGAAACCATAAAGAAACTTGAAGAAAGAATAAAAGTTTTAGAAAAAGAAATTGGTATTTAAAAAATTCATAACAAGGGGGAAAAGATGAACAAGTTAAGTTTAGACTTATCAAAAACACTTGATTTTGTAAGTGAAGAAAAATTAATGGGGATGGAAGCAGAAGTAAATGCTGCAGTTAAAACTCTTGAAGAGGGAACAGGAGCAGGAAATGACTTTTTAGGATGGATAAACCTTCCTACAGATTATGATAAAGATGAATTTGAAAGAATTAAAAAGGCTGCTGAAAAAATAAAATCTGATTCAGATGTACTTGTAGTAGTTGGTATTGGAGGATCATATCTTGGTGCAAGAGCTGCAATAGAATTACTATCACATACTTTTTATAATAAACTTTCTAAAGAAGAAAGAAAAGCTCCTGAAATTTATTTTGCAGGAAACAGTATATCTGGAACTTATCTTTCTCATTTAATTCAAGTGATAGGAGACAGAGATTTTTCTGTAAATGTAATTTCTAAATCAGGAACTACAACAGAGCCTGCTATTGCTTTTAGAATCTTTAAAGAAATGCTTGAGAAAAAATACGGTGTTGAAGAAGCAAGAAAAAGAATATATGCTACAACAGATGCTGCTAAGGGAGCACTTAAAAAATTATCAACAGAAGAAGGATATGAAACTTTCACAATTCCTGATAATGTAGGTGGAAGATTTTCTGTTTTAACACCAGTAGGACTTCTTCCAATAGCAGCAGCAGGAATCTCTATAGACGATTTAATGGCAGGAGCAAGAGAAGCTCAAAACGACTATAAAGCTGATTATAAAAATAATGACTGTTATAAATATGCTGCAATGAGAAATCTTCTTTTAAGAGGAGGAAAATCAATAGAACTTCTTATAAACTATGAACCAAAAGTTCACTTTGTAGCAGAATGGTGGAAACAATTATTTGGAGAATCAGAAGGAAAAGATGGAAAAGGAATATTCCCTGCTTCAGTTGATTTAAGTACAGATCTACATTCAATGGGACAATATATTCAAGATGGTCAGAGAATATTATTTGAAACATTAATAGATGTTGTTTCTCCAGATGCAGATGTGGTAATTCCATTTGATGAAGCAGACTTAGATGGATTAAATTATATTGCAGGAAAAGGAATGAATTTTGTAAATCAAAAAGCAATGGAAGGAACTCAGCTGGCTCATATGGATGGGGGAGTACCTAATATAAGAATAGCAGTACCTAAAATGGATGCTTTTAACTTAGGATACTTATTCTATTTCTTTGAGAAAGCATGTGGTGTAAGTGGATATCTTTTAGGTGTAAATCCATTTAATCAACCAGGTGTTGAAGCTTACAAGAAAAACATGTTTGCTCTATTAGGAAAAGCTGGATATGAAAAAGAAGCTGAGGTTTTAAATAAAAGACTTAAGAAATAAGGTGATACTATGTTGTACAAAAAAGTAAACGGTTGGAAAGATATTTCTCCAGAAAAAGTAGAAAAGATTTTTACTATGGGTGAGGAATATAAAAAAGTGTTGGATATTGGAAAAACTGAAAGAGAATTTATAGATTTCAGTGTTGAACTTGCAAAAGAATGTGGATTTGTTGATGCAAGATTTAAAGAAACTCTTGTTCCAGGAGATAAAATTTACTATGTCAACAGAGAAAAAAATGCAGTTCTTGCAGTAATAGGAAAAGAAGATATTTTAAATGGAATTAATTATGTTGTATCTCATATTGATTCGCCAAGACTTGATCTTAAAGCAAATCCTCTATATGAAGAATTTGAACTTGCTTATATGAAAACACATTATTATGGAGGAATAAAAAAATATCAATGGGCTTCTATTCCACTAGCACTTCATGGAGTTGTTGTTCTTGGAAATGGAAGAAAGGTAAAAATAGTAATAGGAGAGCATGAAGATGATCCTGTATTTACTGTTCCTGATATTCTTCCTCATCTTGATAGAGTTGTTCAAGGAGAAAGAAAAGCAAGAGAAGTGATAAAAGGAGAAGAACTTCAGATTATAGTAGGATCAATTCCTTCAATAATAAAAGATGATGAAATAAAAGAACTTGTAAAATACAGTGTTCTTGAGAGACTTAATAAAGCTTATGGAATGACAGAAGAAGATTTTATTTCAGCTGAACTTGAACTTGTTCCAAGCCAAAGAGCTAAAGATGTAGGAATAGACAGATCTCTTATAGGAGCTTATGGACAAGATGACAGAATATGTGGATATACTTCATTAAGAGCTATACTTGATATAGAGGGTATTCCTGAAAGAACAGCAGTATGTTTCCTTGCTGATAAGGAAGAAACTGGCTCAGATGGTTCTACAGGGCTTCAGAGTCAATATCTTGAATATTTTACAAGTGACATGATAGCTAAAGCTAAAGGAATATATTCTGATCTTTATTTAAAAGAAACATTATGGAATTCTAAAGCATTATCTTCAGATGTAACAGTAGGAATAGATCCTGTATTTAAGAGTGTAAATGATCCTCAAAATGCAGCTCAGCTTAATTATGGTATAGTTATTACTAAATATACAGGTTCAGGTGGAAAATACAGTACAAATGATGCTGATGCAGAATATGTTGGAGAAATAAGAAAACTACTTAATGATAATGGAGTAAAATGGCAAACAGGAATGCTTGGAAAAATAGATGAAGGTGGAGGAGGAACAGTAGCAAAATATCTTGCAATGAAAGGTATAAGAACTATAGATGTAGGTCCTGCTCTTCTTGCAATGCATTCACCTTTTGAAGTTTCTTCTAAACTTGATGTCTATGAAACATACAGAGCATATAAAGTTTTCTTTGAAGGACCAAGACATGAAGAAAAGAAATATATAACTAAAAGCAACAAAATATATTTATAAAATAAAAAAATAAAGTGAGGCTGTTAGTCAGCTTCACTTTTTTATAAAAAAATTTAGTATTTTTATAAAATATTAAGAAAAAATTTTTAAAATATTTTATATAAATAAAATATTGATTTGTAAAGGATAGTTTAAATTTTGTAAAAATAAAATAAAAATTTTTAATATTTTTTCAAAAAAGTTGT
>NZ_JADYUD010000022.1 GCF_021531595.1 Fusobacterium perfoetens | reverse complement strand
TTTCTACTTATTTTTGTCTATTTTCATATAAAAAATTAAAAAATTTTTATATAAAATCAATTTATAATTTCCTTAGAAAAAATAAAAACTGCAGATTTAAAGTCTCAAAAACTTTTAGTATCTGCAGTCTATTTTTATCAATTAATCAAAATAAACATCTTTAATATCATCTACGGCAAGATAGTATAGTTGTTTTACTTGTGATTCTAAGATTCTCGCTTCTGAAAGTGGAGGAAGGTTTTCTATATCAAAAAATTTAACATCATCAATATCAAAAGTATTTTTTAATTCTCCTCCTATTTTTTTACATAAAAATACAATTTTATATGTATAAAATGCTTCTTGTGGATGAGGGTGACATTTCTTATCGTAGACAGCTAAAATTCTTATAACTTCTACATCAAGACCTGTTTCTTCTTTCATCTCTTTTTTTATAACTTCTGAAGGAGTAAATCCTATATCAGCCCACCCTCCAGGAATAGACCATTTTCCCGGATCAAGTTTTTCTTCTACCATAAGAATTTTGTTATTCTCATCAAGCAGAACTCCTCTTATATCAATCTTTGGTGTAGGATACTCTTTAATAGGAAGATAAAAACTACATAACTCTTCCATAGAATGCTCTGAAAGAATACTTAAAATCTGCATATTTATTTCTTTCATTTCATGGTATCTTTCATCATCATATCCATTATGGGCATATAAGCATCCTAAATCAGCAAGATTTATATTTCTTTTAACAAGATTTATCAGTTCATTATACTTTTCGTTTTTCATATACCTATCCTTTCTTATAATAAATTTTATTAATTTTTTTCAACAGCTTTTATAAACTCAGACGAACCTGGAAGAGCTTTAAGAAGTTCTTTTGTATATTCATGTTTACAATTAAAATAAACTTCCTGAGGTGTCCCCTCTTCTACAATCACTCCATCTTTCATAACTGCTATCCTGTCACACATATGATAAACTACCCTTAAATCATGAGAAATAAAAATATATGAAAGTTTTAATTCAGACTGAAGTTTTTTAAAAAAGTTTAATATGCTTGCCTGCCCTGATAAATCAAGAGAAGATACAGCTTCATCTGCAATAAGAAGTTCTGGACTTGAAAGAAGAGCAAGAATAATAGCTATCCTTTGTTTCTGTCCTCCTGAAAGTTCATGAGGATATTTATTAACAGTATCTTTTGTAAGATTAGCCATTTCAAGCATCTCATCTATTTTTTCTGAAATATATTTTTTATCATTTATCTTATTTATTTTAAAAGGTTCTTCTAAAATCCATTTTATTGTTTTCATAGGATTAAGTGAAGAGTCTGGATCTTGAAAAACCATTTGTATTTTCCTAAAATCCCTATTCTTATTATACTCTATTTTCTCTCCTTTAAAAATAATATCTCCTGTATCTTTTTCAGAAAGACCTGTAAGTATTTTTGCTGTAGTTGATTTTCCACATCCTGATTCTCCTACAAGTCCAAAAATTTCACCTTCATTTACATGAAAATTAATATTTTTCAATATTTGCTTATTATTATAATACTTATTAAGATTTTTTACTTCTAAAACTATAGGCATTGGTTTATCACCCTTTCACACGCCACAAAATGTCCTTTTTCCACTTCTTTTAAATCATTCTCTCTGCATTCTGAGAAATATTTACACCTATCTCCAAAGTAACACCTTTCCCTTTTCCTTTTATCTGGGGAAATAACTGTTCCTGGTACATAAAGAAGCATTCTATTTTTATAATCCATACTAAAAAGCATACTGTATAAAGCTCTTGTATAAGGATGAAGAGCATTTTTAAGAGAGCCTTCTATAATCTCCACACTTCTTCCTGCATACATCACCATAATTCTGTCACATATAGCTTCAATAAGAGCAATATCATGAGAAACAAAAATTATTGACATATTTTTTTCCTTATTTAATTTTTTCAAAAGCTTTATAATAGTAAGCTGAGTTCTTAAGTCTAAAGCTGTTGTACATTCATCGCAAATAATAAGTGAAGGATTACATATTACAGCCATTGCAATTAAAATTCTCTGTCTCTGTCCCCCTGAAAGTTCATGAGGATATTTTCTACATATCTCTTCAGGTTCTCTTATTCCACATTCTCTAAGTGTTTCATAAACTTTTTTTATTCTTTCTTCTTTTGGCATTTTCCTATGGATTTTTAAACATTCTTCTACTTGTTTGCCTATTTTTTTTAAAGGATTTAAAGCAGCAAGAGCATCTTGAAAAACTATGCTGATATTGTTCCCTCTCATTGAGCACATTTCTTTCTCAGATATTTCAAGAAGATTTTTTCCAAAGTAACAAATTATTCCTTTTGAAATAAATTTTTCATTGAGAATTCTCATTATACTTTTTGAAGTCAGACTCTTACCACATCCTGACTCACCAACTATACCAAAAATTTCTCCTTTTTTCACATGAAAATTAAGATTTTCAACAAGAGTTAGATTTTGATTATTATATTCTATAGAAATATTAAGTTTTTTTACTTCTAGAATTTTTTCATTTTTCATCTGCTTCCCCTATCCTTTTGAATTATATTTTTCTCTGAAATATTCACCTAGAAGATTGCTTGAAAATATAGTGAGAGTTATAAATATTCCAGGAAACACAGCATACCATGGAGCTGTCATAAAATAAATCTGTGATTCACGAAGCATAGATCCCCAGCTTGGATAAGGAGCTTGTACACCTAGTCCTAGGTAACTTAATGAAGCTTCTGTAAGAATGGATATTCCAAAACCTAATGCAGCTGCAACAATTAACTTTCCTCTTATATTAGGGAAAATATAATGAACTAAAATCCACTTTCTTCCAGCACCTCTCATTTTAGCTGATAAGGTATAATTTTTTTCTTTTTCTTTTAAAGTTTCTCCTCTAGCAAGTCTTGTAAAATGTGGAATATTCATAATCCCTATTACAAAAATTGTATTTAAAGTTCCTGAACCAAAGGCAGTTATCATCATAAGAGCAAAAAGAATACCAGGAAATGACATAAATGCATCTACTATTCTCATTATCACTTCGTCTCTTTTTCCTCCAATATATCCTGAATACATTCCTAAAAAACTTCCTACAGAAAGCCCAATCCCCACAGAAGATACTCCTACAAAAAGAGCTATTTTTCCTCCAGCCATTATTCTTGTAAAAATATCTCTTCCAAACTTATCTGTTCCAAAAAAATGATGAACAGAAGGAGCAGAAAGTTTATCATTTATATTTATCTCTGTTACACCATATGGTGTTAATAGAGCTGAAGCACTTATTAAAATAATAAGTAAAATAAAAAATCCAGCTCCAAACAGAAGATTTTTATTAATTTTTTTCATTTTTTAAAATTCCCCTTTAAAAAGAATTATGATATCTTTACTCTTGGATCTATCCACGAATATAAAATATCTGTTAGAAGATTTATTCCTATAACTATAACTGCACTATAAAGAACAAGTGCCTGAACTACTGGATAATCTCTATTTTCTACAGCCATAACCATAAGTGTTCCTAGTCCTGAAATATTAAATAAACTTTCTACAACAATACTCCCTGCTAATATTTTTATAAAAAGTTCCGATATTATTGTAAGCATAGGAAGCATAATATTTCTTAAAATATCTGTTATTATTACTTCGTTTCTATTTCTCCCTTTTGCAACAGCAGCTCTTACATAATCTTTATGAAATTCTTCCAAAATAATATTTTTAAGATAAATAGCCGTAACAGATATCATTGATATTGAAAGTGTCACTGCTGGAAGAATAAGATTTGTACTGTTAAGAGAAATTTTGAAATAAAGTCCAAATATCATCATTAAAATAAGTCCACTCCAAAATGAAGGAACTGACACTCCAAACATTGTAAAAAATGAGAGAATCTTTCCTCCCTTCCCCTTATTATAAACAGCTGAAATTATTCCAAGAGGAAAACCAACTCCTATAGTAATTCCCATAGCCAAAAAAGAAAGTTTAAAAGTTTTATCTATTCTTTTTTTTATAAGATCATTTACAGGAACTGAAAATCTTATTGATTTACCCATATCTCCATGAAGACTTTTTTCCAGCCAATTTCCATAAGCTGCATATCTAGACTTATCAAGCCCTAATTCTTTTCTAAGAGCAACTACTTGTTCTTGAGTAGCATCTACCCCTAATTTTGATAACACAGGATCTCCTGGTATCACATTAAGAACTGTAAAGCTTATTACTGATACAAGAAAAAGAGTAAGAACTGAAGATATAATTTTTTTTATAAGAAACATAACTTTCTCCTATTTTTTGTAATTTAATAGTGAAACATCTAAAACATAAACAGGATATATCTCAAATCCTTCTAAATTTTTATTTACTGCTGCTATATAATTAGGAGCTTGAATAAAAACTGCTGCTGCTCCTTCTGTAAGCAGTTTCTGAGATTCTTTATAAAGTTCTGTTCTTGTTTCTTCATCTTTTGCATTTACTATTTTACTTATAACTTTATCAAATTCTTCAGATTTAAAATTAACAAGATTCCTATGATTTTTTGAACCATATCTTTCCACTGTTCTAAATGGAGTAACTTTTCCGTCAAAACCTATAATTGTCATTTCATAATTTTTTCCAGCATAAACTTCACTAAGCCATGTTCCCCATTCCACTTCCTGAATTTTTACATTTATTCCAGCCTTAGCTAATTGCTCTTTTAAAATTTGAGCTGTGTCAACATGAAATTGATAATTAGAAGGTGCTTTTAAAACAATTTCAAATCCATTTGGATATCCAGCTTCTGTTAAAAGTTCTTTTGCCTTATTTAAATCAAACTGATAAATATTTTCACTTTCTTTATTATAAACATTTTTTACTGCAGGACTTATAGCACTTCCTGAGACAACTGCTTCTCCTAAAGAAGAACCCTCTATAACTTCTTCTTTATTGACTGCATAGTTAATAGCCTTTCTTACTCTAATATCATTCAAAGGCTTTACATCATTATTAAGAGCAAGAAGCTGAACAAGATTTTGTTCACCTTTTATTATTTTTCCATTTTCTCCTATCATATCAACATATCCTGTTTCCATTCTATGAATGATGTCAACTTCTCCCATTTGAAAAGCCATAACTGCATTTTGAGTATCTTTTATAATTTTAAATTCTGCTTCATCTATATTTCCAACAGAATCTTTATTCCAATAGTTTTCATTTTTAACAAGAAGCACATGTTCTCCTGGAAGATATTCCTTTATAATATAAGGACCTGTTCCATAAATTTTTCCATCCTCGTCATTTACAACTCCTATTGTAAATGATCCTAGAGCAGAACCATCTAACTGTTTTAATTTAAAAATTATTTTATTTTCAGAAATAGTTATACTTTCTATTAATTTAGCTATTTCTGCCCCAACAGGATTACCTGGAAAGTCTTTATCCATAAATCTTTCATAAGAAGATTTTACACTTTCAGGAGTTAATTCTTTTCCATTTTGAAATTTTACTCCTTTTCTTACTGTAAATTCATAAGTAAGGCCATCATCTGAAATCGTATAATCTTCAGCAAGAGCAGGTTTAAGTTCTCCTTTTGAATTAATTTTTACAAGGCCTTCAAAAACATTATAAAGAATCTCACCTGTTGCTGATGCCACATCTTTATGTGGATCTAGAAAATCTGGATCTTGTGATATCCTTATTGTAACATGATTTTTTTCCGACACTTTTTCCTGTTCCTTTTCACTACTTCCACACGCAACAAAAAGAAACAGACTGCAAAGTACAGCTGCTATTTTCTTTTTCATTTAATTTTTTGCTTTTACAGAATAAAATATTTTTTAATATCTTTGCTTTGAAAATAAGAGCAATCTGTTTATATAGTTCTAAGGGTAAATTTGTTAAGAATCTCCTCTTCAAATTCTGAACAAATTTCGGTTATTAAAAATTCTAAGGGTGATTTTTCGTATTCTCAACAGCTTTAATCGTTAAGAATTTAATTTTTATTCTGAAAAAACTTCCTCCTTTAATAGTTTTATCTATATTTTAAAGAACTTAACATTAAAAATTGTTAAAGTTCGTTATGAATACTTAGTTATTCGGTATTTTATGCAATTATAGTACGAATTCTATAATTTTACAACTGCCAATTTCATTATTTTAATTTAAATTTTTATTTTATATTTTATAAGTAAAATTATAATATGACATTTGAACATTTTATAATTTTCTTCTTTTTAAAATATTTTTTATGGAAAATCTATTATTCTAAAAATAATTAAGGTATAATTTAAATAGAAATTAAGGTTAAATAGTAATCTCTATGATAAACTACGGAGGTAAAAATGGAAAATAATATAATTCAATATATTCTTGCAGTGCTTATTCTTGTTATTTTACTCTTAATAGTTCTCACTTTTATAATACGGAAAAAGGAAGAAAAACTCACTGATTCTTTTGGAAAAGAATATGTACATTCAATTTCTTCCCATGATACAGATAATATAAAAAAAGAAGAAAAAGAAAATATGAAATTTAACTCAAAGAATACTTTTTTTAAAAATCTTCAGAAATTAAAAAATGAATTTAATATAAAAAACAATAAATCTCCTAAATTAAACTTTCTTATTAATATTCTTATACTTTTAGGAGCTTTGTATTTTATTTCAAAAGCAATAATTTTTATTTCATTTATTTCATCAGAATCTTTAAATTACAATAATTTTATCTCAAAATTAAATTTTGCAATAAAATATATATTTGTTGTAATAGGGATTTATGGGATTTCAACAAAAAAGAAAGAGGGAATTTTTCTAACAATTATAAGTTTTTTAAGACCTTTTTCAAATACTTTTTATTTCCTTAACAATATTATAATTTGGATTTTTACTGGAAAAATTTTTAAAAAAAATTATACTATAAAATTTGCATCTTTTATAGGAATTATACTTGAAATTATAAATGTATTTATATATGCTGTTACAATGAGAGCTGAAAATTTTTCTTTTATAGGACAGTTTCAACTAAATCCTTCATTTGTAATAATGATTAATCTTTTATGGATTCTTCAATCTGTGCTTTTCTTCTTTGGGCTTTTAATAGAAAAAAAGAGATAATAAAAAATAGGGACTCTTGCAAATTTATAAAAATAAAATTTTATTTTTATAAATTTGCAAGAGTCCCGTCTTTTATTAGTTTACTTTATAAGACGACTGTTTATTTCTTCTATATTTTGAATATCATCTTTATCCATAGGAACAGAATTATATTTTACTGAAGCAAAATCTATTTTTTTCAAATCAACTTTTCTTATCTGACTATCATTCATTGTAGTATAATAAAATTCTCTGTCTCCTAAATTACTTACAGCAGTCCATTGAGTTGCACTTAACATATTTTTAGGAATTTTATCTTTATGCTCTACAGGATATTCTATTCCAATTGGTATATCAAAATTATTTAAAATATGAAATGCCTGTGCCACTCCTTCATAACTATTTTCAGGTGAAGGTGATGAGTTTAAATAGAAAAATGCTCTTACAAATCTTGAAGGAGGTGTAATATCTCCAGGAAGCCCAAGAGCTCCTGTTCCACTTCCAAAAGAAAAAATCTTTTGTCCATTTACTTCATAAGCTTTGGCATCTCCAGAATAAAGGTTTACATAATTATTTAAATTTTTCATATGCCATTCATAATCAGGTGCATTTGTTACAACACCAACTTTATTTTCATAAATTTTTACTTCTCCATTATTTACAATTTCAAGAACAATATTGTTCCCATTTGCATCTGCAATTCTCCAGTGTGCAGTTGGAAGAGGATTTCCATTATTGTCATATGCAACATTTACAACTTTTATTTTTTTTAATCCCTCTTTTACTTCGTCAACAGTTGAAAAACTTGAAAGTATCCAACCTACAAGCTCCATATCTGCAATAGAATTCTTTTTATTATAAGAATCAAATTTTGCCAAACTTCCATAATTTGGAAAATAAAATAATCCTGCATTAAGTCCTGCCTCATTTATTCCTTCTCCTATAAACTGATCGTATACAACTGTTGCTCCTACAAAACCATATTTGGCCTGCCATTTATATCCATCGTGTTCTCCTGTTGGAGTAAGTGACTGATATATTTTTCCTCTTGGAGATACAACAATTCTGCTGTTTAAATTATATTCTCCAAATTCAATTGTTCTTCCCTGTATAACTTTATTATCTTTCGTCTTTATGGTAATACCTGTACAGGCATAAACAGTTATTGATAAAGCAGCTAAAAGAAAACTGCATAAAATAAATAATTTTTTCATTTGTCCTCCTGTTTAAAAAATTTTATGATATAATTTTGACTGAAAAAATATATTATTTGTTGAAAATAACATTAAAAAGATTATTAAATAATATTTAAATCTTAATTATCTTTTTTTAATTTTGGTATTATATAAGGAATTTCATCTTCTATAAAATAAACCACACATTCTAAATTATAAACTTCTTTTAAATTTTCAGAAGTAAAAACTTCCTTAGGAGTTCCTTTACAAAATATTCTTCCATCTTTTACCATTACAATTTCATCACAAAACATTGCTGCAAGATTTAAATCATGAAGAACTGCAACAGCAGTAATATTATTTTTTAAAATCATTTTTTTTATTCTCTGCATAATTTCAACAGCATGATTTAAATCAAGAGCTGATGTAGGCTCATCTAAAAGTATTACTTCTGTCTCTTGAATCAAGGCTCTTGCAAGAAGAACTCTTTGAAATTCTCCCCCAGAAAGAGTAAGTACTTCCCTTTCTCTAAATTTCTCAAGTTTCAGTTCTTTTAAATATCTTTCAGCAATTTTTTTATCTTCTTCTGAATATCCGTCCCAACTATTTTTTAAATGAGGTAACCTTCCCATAAAAACAAACTCTTCAACAGTTATTCCCGAAACAATCTGAGATTTCTGAGGGACAAAAGACATAAATTTTGCTTTTTCTCTTTTTGAAAATTCAGTGCTTTTTCTTCCTCTTAAAAATATCTCTCCTTTTTCAGCTTTTAAATATCCAAGAATATTTTTTAAAAGAGTAGTTTTCCCACAGCCATTAGGGCCTAAAATTCCTGTTAATTTTTTTTCAGTAATTAAAAGATTTATTCCTTTTAATATTTCTTTTTTGTCATATGAAAATTTTAACTGCTCTATTTTTATTATATCCATTTAAAAATCTCTCCTTTTATTTCTTAAAGCTAAATACAAGAAAAATGGAGCTCCAAAAAAAGCAGTTATTACGCCTATTGGAATTTCTATAGGAGCAATAATTATCCTTCCTAATGTGTCACATATAAGCAGAAAAAGTCCTCCTGCAAGAATAGTATTAGGAAGCAACTTTCTATTAGAAGAACCTACTGTCATTCTTATTGTATGTGGAATAATCAGTCCTACAAAGCCAATCATTCCTGAAAAAGCAACTGAAAAAGCAACAATAAGAACTGCTGTTGTAAGAATTTTTATTTTTAATCTATTTACATCAATTCCAAGAGAGTAGGCCTCTTCATCTCCTGATAAAAGAGCATCAAGTTCATATCTTTTCATATAAAAATATATAACAGAAAATAGAAGAGGAATAAGAATACAAAATACTCTTTTCCATGTTGCATTTCCTAAATATCCCATTGTCCACATTGTAATTTTAAAAGAATCTTCTCCTATAAGATACATGGCAAAAGATGTAAAAGCCCCAAGAAGTGATGAAAGTGCTATTCCAACTATTAACAATGTTGTAACATTTATCTTACTTCCCCTTTTTACTATTTTAAATATAATAAAAGTACTTACAAGAGAAGTCATAAAAGCTAAAACTCCATACATAAAATCTGGCATTTTAAATATATAGGCAATAACTGCACCAAAAGTTGCACTTGCTGATATTCCTATTATATAAGGATCTGCCAATGGATTTTGAAACACTGTCTGAACAACAGTACCACTTGAAGCAAGCATCATTCCTATTAACACGGCCATAATTATTCTAGGAAGCCTTATATTAAAAATAATAATTTTTATATATTCAGGAGCTTTTTCTGGAGAAAAAATATACTCTAAAGGGACATGAACACTTCCTAAAGATATTGAGACAATTCCTATAATAATTATTCCTATAATGAGAACTACAGGGAAAATTTTTTTCATTGTTATATTCCTCACATTTTTGTTTTTAATCAACTGAAAAATAAAGATTTTTTATAATAACTGAAGGTGATCCTGTACTAGACAGTGAAAATCTTATATCATTTCCTACTTCTTCAATATTCTTTAAAACTTCAAAAAAGTTTCCAGCCACTGTCATTTGATTAAGAGCTCTTCCTTTTTTACCATTTTCAATTATAAAACCTTCTGCAGCTAAAGAAAAATCTCCTGAAATTGAATTTAAACCTGAGTGAAGTCCTGCAAAATCTGTAATTAAAATACCTTCATTTACATCTTTTAAAAGTTCTTCAAAACTTTTTACTCCATTTTGTACATAAAGATTAAATGAAGAAATTCCTACTGTGCCTTTATATCCTCCTTTGCTGGCATTTCCAGTAGATTCAACTCCATCTTTTTTAGCAGTTTTCAGATTATATAAATATGTTTTTAAAACTCCATTGCTTATAAGTTCTTTGTATTTTGTAGGAACTCCTTCTGAATCAAAAGATGCTGCTCCTTCACTTTTTTCAAGATGTGGATTATCTATAACGGAAACTTTATCACTTGCTATTTTTTCTCCTATCTTTCCTTTTAAAAGAGAAACTCCTTTCTGAACAGCTTCAGCAGAAAAAATTCCAGCTATACTTTCTAAAAGAGAAGTAAATGCAAGATTTTCTATAACACATCTACTTTCTTTTAAATCAACTGAAATTGAATTAAATTTAGAAAGTGCTTTATAAGCTGCTCTATGAGAAATCTCTTTATAATTAAATTCATTAAAATCTCTTCCAACTTTAAATTCTGAACCTGTTTTTATAATTCCATTTTCCTCAGCTGCAACAGATATATATACATATGCTACATTTCCTCTGTCTCTTAAATCTACTCCCTTTGAATTTTTTATAATCCTTTCTGATTTTCCCATTCCAAAAACACATGTGCTTACTCTTTTTATTCTACTGTCGTATTGTAAAGCTTCTTTTTCCATATTTATAAGGAATTCTTCTATTTTTGAAATTTCAAGATTTTCAAGAGAGGAATCATAAGTTTCTACAGAAACATAATTTCCTTTTCCATCATAAATTATCTGTTCATCATCACTTTCTATTACAGAAGCATTCTCTTCTGCTTCTTTTATCAGAAAATCTGCATCTTCTTCTGTAAACGATTCTGTATATGAATATCCCATTTTTTCTTTAAATTTTCCTCTAAACGATATACCTTGATTTTGATTATCTGAAAAACTATCTATCTTCTCATTGTAAACTTTCAGAGATGTATTTGTTCCAGAAAGAAAATATATTTCAAATTCTTCTATATTTTTTTGTTTTGCTTTTTTAAATACAAGATCAATAAATGTATTTTTATCCATAAATACCTCCAAATTCTGTATTTCTTTTTAAAGATTATACCATTTTTGTCTGAAAAACGAAATTTAATTATTTTTTTCTGAAAAAAATTTATTATTATGATAAAATAATAGTGTATGAAAATAAAATTTTTTCTTACTATATTTTTCTTGCTCTTAAAATAAAAGAGGTAAATTTATGACTATAAAAAACTGGAAAATTTTTAATACTTTTAAA
The DNA here is from genome assembly GCF_021531595.1 of Fusobacterium perfoetens. Lineage (NCBI taxonomy): Bacteria > Fusobacteriati > Fusobacteriota > Fusobacteriia > Fusobacteriales > Fusobacteriaceae > Fusobacterium > Fusobacterium perfoetens. The sequence goes on along the minus strand of NZ_JADYUD010000022.1, from coordinate 10,355 downwards.
AAAAGAAAAACTGAAGATGATATAATATTCTTTCCTGATCCTCAGGATGTTTTTGCAGAAAAAGATATGGAAATATATTTTTCCCCTCTTCTTACTTACAAATATAAACTAAATAATAAAGAATATAAAATTCATCTAATTACCACTGCTGGACTTATTTGTGAAAATGACTATCTTAACTCTGAAAACAGATTCTTTGGATTTAAGTACAATAATGGGAAATATGAATTTCTTGGAAATATTCATACATTTGGAAATTCTGAAATAAAAGAAGTTTACTCTTTCTTAAGAGCTGATTTTGAAAATAATAAAGATTATTATCTTCTTCAAAAAGTATCTCTTAGTGATTATGTTAAAATGGTAAAACCTCTAGCCAGAAAAGCTGGTAATTTTACAGAGGGACAAAGTCTAGGCAATTATATAGAAAATTTTTATTCTTATGAAATGGAAAAATATAACTATCAAAAAACAGGAAAAATAATGCATCTTTTTGAAATTACTGAATCTATTTTCAGAGAAAAAAAACATTTATTTTATAATACAGAAGAAATAAAAAAAATCACTCTTAACTTTTTAGATGTTTTAGGAAATGATTTTCAAACTCGTTATAATTTAGAAAAAGCAGAACCTATATGTGCTGCTGATACATTCTGTTTTTCAAATTTTTCTTCAACAGCTGTTACTTTTTTCAACCCTGAAAAAAGTTTAATTTATACATTTGAGTATAATGATTAAAAATATAACTTTTTTAAAGAAAAGATATTTTGGATATATAAAAGATACATTGAGAATATATAATAGGCACATAAGGAAGTTGATGAACTTTCTAGAAAATTACCATATTATCAAAAGTTTATGAATAGGATCTTACTTTTATTTTTCTCCCTTACATGTATAAAAGTAAAGTTTATATTCATAAATAACCATCAATTAAATGCCTAAACCCAAATAAAGGAGATGATTTCCCGTCATCTCCTTTTCCCTTTTTTGTATTTTTCCTAAAAATATTCTTTTAAAAATTCAACTATTCCATCTTCATCATTTGATAAAGTTGTATAATTTACTTTCTTTTTAAAATCTTCATCTGAATTTCCCATAGCTACTCCATATTTTACAGCTAAAAGCATTTCAAGATCATTTTGAGCATCTCCAAAGGCAGCACATTCATCCTCTTTTATTCCAAAGTGATTTAAAATCCATTTAAGAGTAATTCCTTTATTTACATCTTTATTCATAGCTTCTAAAAATGTATCACTTGAAAAAGCTATATGAATTTCATCACCAAGTCTTCTTTTTACTTCTTTTTCAACTTCAACAACTTTTTCATGCTCCCCTATAAAAACAACCTTTGGCATAAGGTAAGACTCAAATGAATCGTGAGCTTTTACCACTGGAGTTATTCCACATTTTTCAGAATATATTTTTACCTCTTTCTTATCTTCTCTGTCAACATACCACACATTATCTTGATAAAGATTTATATGTACTCCCATTTCATCAGCTATATTTATAAGTTCTTTTACATGTCTTTCAGCTAAAGGTTTTTCAAAAAGGACTGATTTATCTTTATAATTTACAACTTTTGCTCCGTTATAACATAAAACAAGTCCATTATCAAGTCCTAAAAGTTTAGCTGTAGCTTCTGTTCCTCCAAAAGAACGCCCTGTAGCTATAATAACTTTTGCTCCTTTTTTTTCTATATCTAAAAGAAACTGTTTTGTTCTTTCAGAAGGCTTGTGATCACTGCATAAAAGTGTTCCGTCCATGTCTAGTGCAACTGCTTTTATTTTCAATTTAATCCCTCCATAAAATTTATATTTCAACTGATATTATAGCACAAAGAGAATTTCTTTTACTATGATTATATTTTTCATGAAAAAATCATTTCTATTAGAAATTTATACTTGATTTTGATATAATAAATAACGGAGGTAAAAATGACACTGGAAAAAAATGAAGTAATAAACAATCTTTTAAATAAAAATCTAAAAATAATACAAAGGCCTGATTTTTTTAACTTTTCTCTTGACTCTCTTCTTATAGCAAATTTTATTTCACTTGGAAGAGGGGTTAATAAAGTCGTTGATTTAGGTACTGGGAATGGTGCTATTCCTCTTTTCCTTTCAGAAAGAACAAAAGCAAAAATAACAGGAATAGAAATTCAAAAAATTTCTGCTGATCTTGCAAAAAAAAATATAGAACTTAATAATCTTTCTGACAGAATAGAAATCATAAATGATGATATGAAAAACTGGAAAAAATATTTTCAGTCAGGTTCTCAGGATGCTATTATATCAAATCCACCTTTCTTTAAGTTTCATGGAAATGAAGAACTTCTAAATGATCTTGATCAGCTTACTCTGGCAAGACATGAAATATCTATAACACTTGAAGAAATTGTTGAAACTGCTTCATGTCTTCTTAAAGATAAAGGATATTTTGCTATGGTGCACAGACCTGATAGATTTCTTGAAATTTTAGATACTATGAGAAAATATAAAATCACTCCCAAAAAAGTAAGATTCTGCCATTCAAAAATAGATAAACAGGCAAAAATTCTTCTTGTTGAAGGGGTAAAATTTGGATCAGAAGGACTTACTGTTCTTCCTCCTCTTATTTCACATGACAGTGATGGAAAATATTCAAAAGAAGTTCTTGAACTTTTTAAATAAAATATAAAGAAGGGGCTGTTGTTGATTAATACCCCTTCTTTCTTTTATTCATATATTTTTTCTATTTTATTTTTAAGTCTTTCAGGAACTATATAGTTTTCATTTGAAATATATCTTAATGCATTAAAAGGTTTATTTTTATAGGAAGTTCTCTCTCCATTTCTTGCATATAATTCTTCCTCTATATCATTTTCAAACTCAATACAAGTACCTAAAGAGTCTTTCACAAGAGATCTTATCATTTTATTTTTTTGATTTGAATTAAAAATCTCCTCTTTAGTTCTCCATCTATGATTATCTTTGTCGTAAATAACCACATAAGGAATTTTAAAAAGATTTAAAAGCATAATAAACTGAGGTATTGTACTTTTACTTCCACACTCTATAATAGAATAGTCATACTTAAATATCTTTAAAAGTTTTCCAAGAAAAGATATAACTATTTTATCTGTCTGTCCTTCTACAAGAATCACTTTTTCAGCAAAAAACAGTTCTCCTCTGTCAGGATTTATCCAGTAGTTCATGTTAAAAGCCTTTATTACATCTCCTTTAAATATATTATCCTTTGCCTGTACTACTCTTACATTGTTATTAATTTTTTTTATTACACATATAGACCTATACTGCTTTAATCCTAAAAAACTGCTTGAATATGTTTTTAAATAAATTTTTGTTCCAAGTTTTGAAAGTTTTATAAAGCAGTCATAAAGTTCCCTGCTTTTTTGTGGATGCAGATAAAGTTCTGGATCTTCAAAAAGAATTACTGCATTTTTAAGTATTGATTCTTTTCTTTTTACAGAAATTTGTGAAATAATTTTCAAAAACTCAAACAAAAGATTTCTGTAAAGCTCTGGGTTTTGATAACCTTCATCAAGATTTTCATAAGCTTCATATATATGGTTTTTTATTAAATCTTCATCTTTATGATCTTTTTTTAATATTTTAAAGAAACATGTAAAAATATTGTTACATTGATTTTTTAAATCTCCTGAAACATGAAGAAAAGGAATCTGCTCTATAAATTTAGAATACTCTTCTTTTGTTATTATTTTCCAATTTTTTGATTTTCTTATATAATATCTTACTTCTCCCTCAGGAGAGGCTGTAATTTTTAATTTATATCTTGTTTCATTTTCAAAAAATATAAGTTTTATTACTGCAAGTTCAGCTTTATCATAAATATCTGCTTTCTCCAGTTCCTTACCATTAAAAATAAATGCAAGACAGGAAATAATATTATTTACTCCCTCTGAACTCTGTCCTAAAAACAGCATAAGATTTTCAAAATGTATATCTATATTTTTTATTTCTCTCCAATTTTTTATTGATAAAAGTCTTAGTTCCATAAAAGCCCCCTTTTTTTGTAAAAGATAACTTTATTTATTTGTCTTTCTATGTTAATATTACCTTAAGAAGCAAAAAATTTCAAAAAATTTTTTAATGGAGAAACTAAAATAAATGAAAAAAATATTATTAACTTTCTTTTCAATATTAACTTTTACACTTTCTTACGGAGATGAAATCTCTTTTCAAAATATTATAAATCCTGAAAAAGTTTTTATAAATACAATTCCACAAAATAAAGGCACATATGTAGATGAAAGCCAGTATCTTTTCCTTTATAATAATTTTAATCTTAAAGATAAGTTAAGTTACAGAATTTTTAAAATGGCATTAAAAGGATATTCTAAAATTCCTGAAAGAAAAACAAAATATCTAGTTATTGCTGATTATTCAAAACCTTCTTATGAAAAAAGATTTTTTGTTCTTAATATGGAAAATTTTACTCTTGAAGATTATACCTATGTTGCACATGGAAAAAACAGTGGAGCAGATACTGCTGTAAGCTTTTCCAATAAAATGAATTCTTATAAAAGCTCTGTCGGTTTCTATCTTACAGGAAAACCATATAATGGAAGATATGGATATTCTTTAAAACTTTTTGGTTTAGAAGATGGATATAATTCCAATGCTTTTAAAAGAGGTGTTGTTATCCATGGAGCTTCTGCTTCCGAACCTGAATATATAAACAAATTTGGTTTTTTAGGAAGAACTGAAGGATGTCCAGCTGTTCCAAAATCCCTTAATAAAAAAATAATTGAAAAAATTAAAAATGGTTCTGTCCTTTTTATTTATGGAAATGATACAAAATATTTAAGAGACAGTAAATACATTAAATAATTTTATTTCAAGGACTGTTGTATTTCTAATTTATAAAAATAAAATTTTATTTTTATAGATTTACAACAGTCCATATTTTTATTTACCTTTTAAAATATTATAAAATTCCCCTTCTTTACTTACAAGTTCATCATAAGTTCCCTCTTCTATAACTCCTTCTTTTCCAATAACAATTATTTTATCAAAATTTCTTGTTACTGCCAGTCTATGTGTTACAGCAATAAGAGTTTTTCCTTCAAACTGTGTATCTATATTTTGCATTATTTTACTTTCAGAAGTATTATCAAGCCCTGATGTTGCTTCATCAAGAATAATAATTTCAGGATTTTTTAAAAATACTCTTGCAAGAGATATTCTCTGCTGCTGACCTGTACTTAATATTGTCCCACTATTTCCCAAAACTGTTTCATATTTTTCATTTAATTTTTCAATAGTATTATGTATACAAGCTTTTTTACAAGCTTCTTCTATCTCTTCTTCTGTTGAATTTTCTCTGACAATTTTTATATTATTTTTTACTGTATCTCCTAAAATATTTTCTTTCTGCTCAATAGTTCCCATAAAAGAAAGAACACTTTCACGGTTTATATCTTTGTAATTCTTTCCATTTATGAAAATATCTCCAGTATCAGGAAGATAGTTTCTTTTTATAAGATTCATAAGAGTTGTTTTTCCAACACCACTTCTTCCTACAACAGCTGTTTTTTCTCCTTTTTTAATTTCAAAAGTAAGGTTTTTAATTACAGGAATATCTTTCTCATAGCTAAAAGAAACATTTTGAAATCTAAGATTTTTAAATTCTTCATCTATTTTTCCGTTTCCTTCTGGAAGAGTAAAATCACTCTCAAGCATTTCTTCAAGCCTTACAATACCAGCCCTTCCTTTATGGTATGTATCAGTAAGCCCTGCAAGCTTTATAAGTGATACTTTAAATCTATCCACAAGAAGAAGAAAAGAAACTATAATACCTATACTTATTTTTCCTTTAATGAAAAGTATTCCCCCTGCTCCTATAAGAATAAGCTGTGTAAAATGAACATAAAAAGTTACACCTGCCATAAAAATTCCCACATTAAGAAAATTTCTTTTCTCTGCAGCAAGAAGTTCATCATTAGCTTGTAAAAATTTTTTATATGCAGTTTTTTCTAAAAGATTATCTTTAAAAAATAAAATAACTCTTAAAATTTCATGAAGAACAACTGTAAGACTGCTGTTTTTTCTTCTTATTTCTCTGTATCCTTTCTTCATTTTTTTATTTTTTCTGTAAACAAAAATAAGTCCTATAGGAAGAGGAAGAAAAGTAATACATGCTAGAAGAGGACTATAAATAAACATAAGTATAAATCCTCCAAGAAGCGAACCACCTGAAGCTAATAAATCCTGAAGTCCTCTGTAAAGAAGAACTGCTGAACTCTCTAAATCACTGGTAATTCTTGCAATCAAATCACCTGTTTCCTTCTTATTAAAAAATTCATGAGACTGTTTTAAAAAATGGGAAAATAAATCATTCCTCATATGATATTTTATTCTATTTCCCATAAGCTGTCCTCTGCTGAAACTCATTACAGCAAAGAAGGTTCTCACACTATAAAGGAAAAGAGCAAAAAAAGTGAGAAGTACGAGATTTTGTATATTTTTATCAGGTATAGCTTTATCTATAATATTTTTTACAACAAGAGGGGCAGATAAATCTAAAACTGTTACTGCTATATTAAAAAATATAAAAGCAAAAAGAAGACTCTTTTCCTTTTTGTAGTATTTTATTATAATATTCTCTTTTTTATTTTTTTTATTTAACATTTTTTATTACCTCATATATTTCTTCTATTCCATCAACTATTCTTGGTGTTGCACGAAGAATCTTTTCAGATTCAAACACATAAATATTATTGTTTTTATAAGCATTTGAATATTTTAAAAATTCATTACTGCTTACTATTTCTTCTGGAGATTTTATTTTCATTGTTCCTATAATAACATCAGGATTTTCTTTTAAAATTGTTTCTGAAGATATAATCTGACTCTTCCCACCAGCAAAAGATTCAGCCATATTTTCAATTTTTAAAAGTTTTAATATTTCTCCTGGAATAGTATCTTTTGAAAAAGAAACCATAGGAGAATTTGAGTATAATACAACTCCCTTTAATTTCTTATCCATTATATTTTTTTCTATCTCTTTTAACTTATCTTTTTTTTCATTGATAAGTTTTTCAGCATTTCTTTCCTGCCTTGTAAATACTCCATAAATTTTCGTCTTTAAAAAAATTTCATTAAAAGTTACAGATCTATCTATAAAAAATGGAATATTATATTTTTTTAAAAGTTCTGTACTTTTAACTGCTCCCATAGGATTTAATATTACTAAATCTGGGGTAAGTGATATTATCTTTTCAAAAGATGGCTTTGTTATAGTACCTACTGACTCCAAATACTTTGTCTTTTCTTCTGGATATATTTTATTTATCTTTGTTTTTGCTATTGCAGAAATTTTGTCTTCTCCACCTATAAGATAAAAAATTTCAACAGCAGAGGGATCTGCTACAACTATTCTTTTGTATTCTTTAAGTTCTACACTATTCCCATAACTATCTACAGCCATATTATTTTCTATTTTTATAGAATAAATATTTATAGTAAAAATTAAAAATAGTATAAACAGTAAAAATCTTTTCATATATGTATATCTCCTAATTGAAATTTTATAATACTAATTTTACATGAAAAAATATAAATATAAAAGAAATTTATGAAAATAAAAATGGGACTGCTGCTAATAAATGCAGCTATCCCATTTTATTTAAAGATAATTTATTTTAGAATATAAAAATATTAGAAATCAAATCTGTAAGAAGCACCAAACATCACTCTTGAATTATCTATATCATATTTTCCATAATCTGTTTTAAGTTTTCCTTCATTTACTCTGTAAGACATTTCAAGAGAAAGATATTGAATCTCTACACCAAGACCAACTGCATAATATAGTCCATCATCATAGCTGAAATATTTATTGTCATCTAAATCATTAAATGAATATCCTAAATCAGCTTTAATATATGGAGTCCAGTCTCCTACATTAAAAATTTTATATTTTCCTGTAATATATACTGGAATAGAATTAAAATCAGGAAGTTTTTCTCCATCATATCCATTTTTATATTGGAAATCTCCGTGTTTTTGATAAGCAGTTCCTATTCCTAGTTCAAGATTATACAAAACATCTTTTGTAAATTCTGCTGCTATTCCATAAGCTGCCTCATCTATATCATCTTTATTTTCTATTTTTGCTCCATTGTCTAAGTCATATTTACTGAAAGGAGAAAATTCTGCTCTTAAGTATAAATGACTGTCTCCAGCTGCTCCGAAGGCTAATGTAGATAATGCGAATAATCCTAATAATATTTTTTTCATAATATATACCTCCTTCATAATGTAAAATAAAGCTGTCACTGTCTTGTATATCTATATTATACCTCATATTTTCAAAAAATAAAGAGGATATAGAAAATAAAAGAGAAAAGAAGGACATAAAAATATGATATAATATTTATACATAAAGATTGGAGTTGATAAAATGCTTGATAAAAGTTTAGTTGAAAAAATATTAAATGAAGCTCTTTCTACAGGAGGAGATTTTGCTGAAGTTTTTGTTGAAAAGAAAAACAGCAGCAGTTTATATATGATTGATGGAAAAATAGAATCTGCTCTTTCAGGAAAAGATTTTGGAATAGGTATCAGAATTTTTAAAGATTTATATTATGTTTATGGATATACAAATGATATGAGTGAAGAAAACCTTCTTAAAACAGTTAAAAAAATAGCTCAGGCTATAAAAGGAACAAAAGCTGATATAGCTATTAACCTTTTAAAACAAGATATTGAAAATTACAATAAAATTGAAATATATCCTGAAACTGTTTCAAAAAAATCAAAAATTGAAATAATGAAAAGAGGTTATAGTTCTGCCAAAAACTATAATAATGAGATCTCACAAGTAAGAGTTTCTTACGGAGATACAAAACAAAATATTCTTGTAGCTAATTCAGAAGGAATATGGGCTGAAGATGAAAGAGTAAGAGGAAGAATCAGAATAGAAAGTGTAGCTTCAGATGGAACAGAAATGCAAACAGGAAGCATGGGGCCAGGAGCATCAAAAGGATTTGAATTCTTTGAAAATATGGATATTGAAAGCTATGGAAGAGAAGCTTCTAGAATAGCTTCAACAATTCTTCACGCTGAATATTCTCCAAGTGGAAAAATGCCTGTTATTATAGATAATGGATTTGGAGGAGTTATTTTCCATGAGGCTTGTGGACATGGTCTTGAAGCTACAAGTGTTGCAAAAGGAAATTCTGTTTTTGCTGGAAAACTTGGACAAATGATAGCTAGTCCTCTTGTAAGTGCTGTTGATGATGGAACTATTCCTAATGAATGGGGAACAATTAATATTGATGACGAAGGAACTCCATCAAAAAGAAATCTTCTTATAGAAAATGGTATTTTAAAAGGATATATGATAGATAAATTAAATGGAAGAAGAATGGGAATGGCTTCTACTGGAAGTGGAAGAAGAGAATCATATAAATATGCTCCTACTTCTAGAATGACAAATACATTTATTCTTAATGGAAAATCTACTCTTGAAGAAATGATTTCTTCAACAGAAAAAGGAATATATGCAAAATATATGGGAGGAGGATCTGTTAATCCTGCTACTGGAAATTTTAACTTTGCTGTTATGGAAGGATATCTTATAGAAAATGGAAAAATAACCTCTCCTGTAAGAGGAGCTACTCTTATAGGAACAGGAAGTGAAGTCCTTAAAAAAATTGATATGGTAGGAAATAATCTTGCCTATGGCCAAGGAATGTGTGGTTCTGTTTCAGGAAGTTTATGCACAAATGTAGGCCAGCCTGCTGTCCGTGTTTCTGAAATTACTGTTGGAGGAAGAAAATGACATTCTTTCATTTCCTCAAACTGATATCACTATTATAGATGATAACGCTTCAAAAATATATACTGGAACTGTTATTTTTGACGAAAATAAAGAATGTATAATTCTTGAAAATTATCAAGTAAAAAATTTAATAAACTTAGCTTGCTTTAATTTTATAAACCAAATAAAATTATAATAAAGTATAAAATAAAAAACTACACCTATCATTTATTTAAAAATTTTAGATGTAGTTTTTTTATATTTAAAATTAATAATAAATAAATTTTAATATTTTTATCCTAATTCCTTTATATGTCCAAGTAATAATCTTTCTGTCTTTTCCAAATGACTCTCTATCAGTGCCTTAGATTCTTCTTTTTTTCCTTCTACAATATATTCATGTAATTTTTCATGCTCTTGCACTGAAAGTTCTTTTGAATCTTCAAAATAAAGTGACATATCCCTATGTAGTCTTTGTATTTCAAAACCTAACATCATAAACTCTCTTAGCATCTCATTTGTTATATATTTATATGTTATATAATGAAATTCTGTAAGTTCTACTG
>NZ_JADYUD010000021.1 GCF_021531595.1 Fusobacterium perfoetens | reverse complement strand
TCCTAAAAGTGTTGTAAAGTTCATACTTTACATTACTATTACCTGTAATTTTTTATTAATTTAATATACTTTATTAATTTACATTAAAGTGTAAAATGAAATAAAAATTTTTAAATTTCTTATAAACTTTAAAATATATTCTTAAAAATTAATAAAAAATAATTAAAATTTATATTTTAATATAATCATTTTTGTTTCAAATCAGAAAGAAAATATTGAATATAGAAAACTGAAGATTTATTTTTTCTTTCATTCAAATTATAATAGTCGTATATTTAAATTTATTATGAAAGGAAGATAGATTAATGACAGGAAAAAATTTTATAAAAAAATTGCTTATTACAGCACTTTTTACTCAGACAGTGGCAGCTTATGGAAATACTATTTACCAGTTTGAGAAAGGAATGCCAGATAATTTTATAGCTTCTAAAACTTCTAAAATAGGAATTACAGACGAAAAATCAAAAGATGGAAATTATTCTTTAAAGTGGAATTTTAATAACAAAGATACTCTAAAAATAAAAGGAAATACAGAATATACTGTATTTAATAAGGCAGGAAAAGAAAAAGCAAGATCAAGTTTTGCCATGTGGGTTTATAATAAAAAAGCAATTAATGATAAAATGAAAGTAGAATTTAAAAAAGATGGAGAAACTAAATGTAGTTTTGATGTTAATATGAACTTTGAAGGTTGGAGAACAATGTGGGTTCAATATGACAGAGATATGCAGGGAAAAGCAGAAGAGGGAATGGATGAAATTATACTAACTGCTCCTAATTCTTCTGGAGAAATTCTTATAGATCAGCTTTATCCAAGCACTCTTATAGATCCAAGACACAATGCAAGAGATGAACAAGTAGATTTTGTAAATTTAAATGCAGATACAGCTACTAATGCTCACTGGATGGCTCTTTATAAAAATTATAACAGAATAGAACATAAGAAAGCTTCAAAATTAACTAAAAACGAGCAAGAGGGAATAAAAGCTATAGAAAAGAAATTTAAAGACAACATAATGAAAAAAGTAAAAGTTACCCCTCTTCTTATAGAAGAAAATAGAAAAAAACTTACAGAATATAAAAAGACTTCTCTTGTTACACCACAAACCTCAGAACTTTACAGAAGTTTTTCTGAAGAACAAAAGTCATATTTAAATAATACTCAAATTTTACAATATGGAAAATGGATGAGAGAACTTGGATATATGTATAATTCAACTAATAATAAAGAATATCAAAAAGAAATATATGATATTTTCCAAGAAGGATTAAATTACTTATATGAAGAGGGCTGGATAAAAGGAAGTTGCCAAGGAACAATTCATCACTTAGGTTATCAAGTAAGAGAACTTTATCAGTCAATATTTTTAATGAAAGAGCCTTTACAAAAATCAGGAAATCTAAAAAAGGCAAAAGACATGGTAACATGGTATAGTGCAATGGGAATTTTATACACACCTGAAAATGAAATAAAAGGTGTCAATGTAGATGTACTTAATACTATGCTTCCTGGTATGTTAGCAGCTACACTGTTAAATGAAGATGAAAAAATTGAAGCACAAGAAATAACTCAGCTTAAAAATTATCTTTCTAAATCAATAGAATATGCTCCTGGACTTCTTGGAGGATTTAAAGAAGATGGAGCTGTGTTCCATCATATGCAGAACTATCCTGCATATGCTAAAGGAGCTTTTGATGGACTTACTCCTATTATGTATTACTTAGGAAATACAAATTTTGCTATAGAAAATTTTGATATAGTTAAAAAAGCTTTGCTTATGACAAGAGTATATTCAAATAAACACAATTGGCTTCTTACTCTTAGTGGAAGACACCCTAATGATGCTTTTCAAATTTCTGATGATGTACTTGCTTATGCTGCATATGGTCAAGAAAAAGGTGTAGATAAAGAACTTGCAGAAGCATATTTAAGACTTGCTCCTGAAGGAAAATTTGCAGATGAATTTAGAAAAATGGGATTTAAAGCTGAAGATGCTCCAAATGGATCTTGGACAATGAATATGGGTTCTCTTCAACTTCAAAGAAGAGGAGAATGGCTTGCAGGAGTAAAAGGATTCAGCAGATATTTAGTAGGAAATGAAACATATATTAAAAATAATATTTTTGGAAGATATATGAGTTATGGAACATTCCAAATACTTGAAAAATCTTTGAAAGATAGTGGATTTGTACAAGAAGGATGGGATTGGGCACATTATCCTGGAACAACAGCAATAGCTCTTCCACTTGAGCAAATGAAAGCGCCTATATCACAAGTAGATACCTATAGTGGTGTAGAAGAAATGCTTCTTTCAGATGAAACATATTCAGGAGGAAACTCATTGGATAATAATGGTATGTTTGCAATGAAATTACATGAAAATCCGAAATATAATGGAAGCCACAGAGCAAGAAAATCTGTTTTCTTTTTTGATAACAGAGCAATTCTTCTTGGAAGCAATATAGAAAATAATGATATTAAGAATGAGACACATACAACATTATTTCAAAATTATTTAGAAAGTGAAAGAATTGAAAAAGTAAATAAAAAATCATCAGGAACAGAATACATTTGTGACAGTCAAAATAATTTATATAAGATTAAAAAAGGAAATATAGTATATAAAAAAGGGATACAAAAATCTTATGATCAAAAGATAGGTACTCCTACTGAAAATAATTATGAAATTGCATATATTAATCATGGAACAAATCCTAAAGATGCTTCTTATGAATATGCTATTTTAATAAAAGGTACTTCTTCTGAGCAAGAACAATTTAAAAAAGACAGTGGGTACAAAGTATTGCAAAAAGATTATAATGCACATATTGTTCAGGATGAAATTTCAAAATTAAGAGGTTATGCACTTTTTGAAGCAGGAGAAATAAAAAATGATAATTTTATAAAATCAGTAGATACTCCATCTATGGTATTAATTATTCCAGAAAAAGATAATATCAAATTAAGCTTTGTTGATCCTGATTTAAGACTTTATGAAGGAATTGATGAAACTCAATATGATAAAGATGGTAATATGAAAGAAGTAAGTATTTATTCAAGAGTTAAATGGAATGGAAATGATTCTATCCCTCATGTTTCAACTCTTGTTCTTAAAGGAAAATATGAAATAGTTGAAAAAAATGAAAATATATCATCAGAAATTAAAAATAATGAAACTATTTTAAAAATAACTACAGTTTATGCAAAACCTGTTGAAATTATTTTAAAAAAAATATAAAAATTTAAATAAAAATATCTGCGTTTCATCCTTTTTTATGGGATAAAATATGCAGATATTTTTTTATAAAAAACAATTTTTTTATAAAATATTATAGGTCTATTTACCTACAATATTTTATTTTCAAGAAAAATATTAGGATCTACAAAAGTTGTTCCTATACTTATAGTAAAATGAAGATGTGGTCCTGTTGTAAAGCCAGTATTTCCGCTTTTTCCAATATATTGTCCCTTTTTTAACATATCTCCCTTTTTTATATCTATGTGGCTCATATGTGCATAAGCAGAAAACACATTTTTATCTCCTATATAAGTGATTTAATCCATTTTCCTGATTTAAGTCTTGGTATTGTCATAGCTACTTTAAATACATCTTCAAGGCATACACATAAATATACTACACCTATTCCAGCATTAAAATATATTGCTGCGATAAATGCAAGCGGAACACCAAAAATCCATACACCTAGTATTTCTGTTATTATAGCATATAAAACATCACCACCACCTCTTAATATTCCTATAATTTGTGTTATTCCAAAAAACCTGAAAGGAACAGCAACAGCCATTATTCTTAAAACAAGAGTTATATCTTGTTGAACTTTTTCTGAAGTATTAAAAAATACATTTATAAAAGGAGCTGTAAAGAAGAATATAATTCCAATGAAAATACCAACTAAAACACAAAATTCAGACATTTTATAAGCATCTTTTTGAATAGATTTAAAAGACTTTCCTGCACCTATACTGTTTCCTATTATTATAGAACTTGCTACTGCAAGCCCTGTACCAAATATATTAAATAAATTATTTGTTATAGTGGCTATTTGCATTGTGGCTATAGCATCTGTTCCCAAAATAGCATATGCTTTAGAATATAAAGTAATACCTGCTATCCACATAAAATCATTAAATATAACTGGAAAGGCTGTTTTAAAATAAATTCTGATAGTTTTAAAATTAAAGTCTAAAAGCTCAGATATTTTAGCTTTAAGAGGATTTTCTTTTAAATATATTTTATATAATATAAAAATCATTTCTGCAAATCTTGCAAAAGTTGTTCCGAGAGCAGCTCCAGTAACTCCTAATGGTTCAATTCCAAGTTTACCAAATATAAAAATATAATTAAGAACAGCATTAAATATAAGCCCTATTATACTTGCTTGCATTGGAAGAGAGGTTTGAGCTATACTCCTTGATCCTACAGAAAATGCTAGAGATATACATGTAAATATATAACTTAAAGCAACAGCTTTTAGATAACCTTTTCCTAAATCTATTACCTCTACACTATCACTGAATGCCCCTATTATAAGTTCTGGATAGAAAAAAGCAAGTCCTGCAAAAAATGAACCAAGTATAAGTGAAAAAACTAAAGATATCCCTATATATCTTTTTATATTTTGAATATCTTTTCTTCCCCAGAACTGAGACATAAAAACTCCAGCCCCTAAGCTTATTCCCATAACTGTATAATAAAATAATAGATAATATTGATTTGAAAGACCAACAGCAGCTATTTCATTTACCCCTAAATGACCAATCATGATATTGTCTAAAAGATTTAGTGAAGCACTTATAAGATTTTGCAAAATAATTGGTGCTGCAAGAATTACTAAAGTCTTTATAAAGAGCCTATCAAATTTTCCTAAAAATTTTTTTCTCATTAAAACTTTCCTCCAAAAAATAAAAGCAGTGGGTAATAAGCCGCCCAGCTACTTTTTTAAATTTACCTTATCTTTTTTATATAATACTATATAAAAACTTATCAGTCAATTATAAATAAACCACTTTTAAAAAATTATTTATTACAATTTATAATTTAATTGTTATAAAAATTTAAAAAAATTTAACGATTAAATATTAGATATCAAAATAAAGTCTCTCTGATTTGGAAATAAATAGAAATTCCAAAAAACAATCACTCAAAATATGTATAATTAATTTGGAATTGCTGCACAGTAATATCTAATTTTATGTTTATTTTCAATACTTTTTAACAATTTTACAGAGAAAATTAAAATCGCAAAATACAAAACAAAAATAAAGTTTATAATAAGTTTACGGCCTATATAAATATTTTTTTAAAATTATTTTTTAGTCTAAAGAATAAAGTAGCATCTCAAATAAAACTTTGTTATAATTATTATATATTATACTTGTGGGGGAGCTTTATGACAAATAATTTTTCTGAAAGTCAAGTTTTAGAATTAGCCTCTTATACTGGAAAAGTAATCCTTCAAAATGGAGGAGAAGTTTACAGAGCAGAAGATGTAATAGGAAGAGTTGGTCGTCATTTTGGATATGATGTTGACGCTTTCGTTACTCTTACTTGTATTGTTGTCTCCGTTAAAGGATCTGATGGAAAATATTATTCTCAGGTTACCCGTGTAAAAGGAAGAGATTTAAATCTAAATAAAATACATAAAATTAATAATCTTATAAGGCATATAGATGAATACACATATAATGATTTTTTTGAAAAAGCAAAAAGTATAGAAAAAAATTTTTATTTAGAATTTCATAGATTTGTCTTAGGTTGTACAATTATAGGTGCTACTTTCCCTGTTCTTTTTAATACATGGATTAATGAAATAGTTATAGGAGGAATAGGAGGTTTTCTTGTTGGAATTATACTTACTATTTTAAATAAATATAAGGTAAACAGTGTTATAACTAACATTATCGGTGGAATGATTTGTTCTTCTGTTGCTTGTCTTGCAACATATATGGGTTATACAGAGCACACTTCTATTATAATCATTTCTGATTTAATGATTTTTGTACCAGGGATAGCTTTTGTTAACACCATAAGAGATCTTACTTCAGGAGATTTAATAGCTGGAACTTCTCGTTTTACTGAAGTTATAATGGTGGCTGCTTCTCTTGCTGTAGGAACAGGTATTATTTTAAAAACATATATGACTTTAGGAGGTGTTGTATATTGATAGTTCAATTCATTTTTGCTTCCTTAAGTGCTTTGGGATTTGCATATATATTTAATGTAAGAGGAAAAATAGCTTGGGCTGCTGCTACTGTAGGTGGAGCTGGTTGGATTATATATCTTATATCTGTTAAATTAGGTGTTTCACTTGGATTTTCTTTCTTTATAATAGGAGCAGCTGCTACAATAGGGTCTGAAATGATAGCAAGAATATTTAAAACACCTGTAACTTCAGCTCTTATTCCAACTATAACTCCTATAGTTCCAGGAAGTGGAGCTTATTATACTATGTTCTATCTTTTTAATGGACAGTCTGAACTTGCCACACAAAAAGCTATAGATACATTTATTATGACAGGAGCTATGATTCTTGGATTTTTAGTTGCCTCTGATATTTTTAAACTTTATACAAAATATAAAATAAGAAAATTAAAAAGAAAACAAAAAGAAAGTTTATAAATATATCATATGATAATGAAATACAGACATGTTTAATTTGTCTGTATTTTTTCTTATGGGACTTTTTTTAATTTTATAACAAAAAAGAAACTGTTTCCAGTTCCTTTTCCGTGCTGTTTATTCAATAATATTTTAGAAATTATTGGTTTAAAGACTCTATAAATCTTCTGTATCCAGCTTTTCCCTCTTCATCTTGCTTATACACTCCTGCATTTTCAAGAACTTTAGAAAAAGCTACTCCAATTTCAACTTTAATTATATTTTCTATATTTTCAGATGTTATATCTTCATATTTTTTAAGAATTTCTTCACACCAATCAGCATGTTTTTCTACTTTTTCATTGTTTCTTATAAGTTCAATGGCATTTTCTTTTACCATAAGGTCTGCAAGAATTTTCATTTCTTCTTTTAATCTTCCTGGAAGGACAGCAAGTCCCATTACCTCAATAAGACCTATATTTTCTTTTTTGATATGATGAAGCTCTTGATGAGGATGGAATATTCCAAGAGGATATTCTTCAGATGTTCTATTATTTCTTAAAACAAGATCTATTTCATAATCATTGTTTCTTTTTCTTGCTATAGGAGTTATTGTATTATGAGGTGTCTCTCCTGTAAATGCAGAAATTTCACACTTCATATCACTATACCCTCTCCAAGCAGTAAGGATTTTATCTGATAAATCAACTAATTTTTCTTTTGAATTTCCTCTTAAACGGATAACAGACATAGGCCATTTTACTTTTTCTACAACAACATCTTCAAATCCTTTTATTGTAAAAGTTTCCTCAGCTTTTGCCATTGCCATAGGGAAATCATGATGTCCTCCCTGGAAGTGATCATGACTTAATATAGAACCTCCAACTATTGGAAGATCAGCATTTGAACCTACAAAGTAGTGAGGAAAAATATCTACAAATTCTAAAACTCTTTCAAAACTTCCTCTATCTATTTTCATAGGTCTGTGAACACCTGAAAATAGAATACAGTGCTCATTATAGTAAACATAAGGAGAGTATTGTAAAAACCAAGGTTCATTTGTAAGTGTCACAGGAATGATTCTGTGATTTTGTCTTGCAGGATGATTCATTCTTCCTGCATATCCTTCATTTTCTTTGCAAAGAAGACATTTTGGATATGAAGACTGAGGAGCAAGTTTTGCTTTAGCTATATCTCTTGGATCTTTTTCTGGTTTAGAAAGATTTACAGTGATTTCAATATCTCCATATTCTGTATCAGCAAACCAGTGCATATTTTTAGCAATTCTATCTGTTCTTATATAATTTGTATTTTGTGAAAATGTATAATAATTATTAGTAGCAGTTACAGGAGATACTTTGTAATCTTCTGTAAATTTTTTAATAACTTCACTTGGTCTTGGAGTAAGTTCTCCCATTATCTTTGTATCAAAAAGATCTCTTTCATCAAATGTATTTTCAATAAGACCTTTTTCCGCAGCCCAGTCACACATTCTTTCTAATATTTCATAAGGCTTTTCTATTTCAAAAGTCTCTGTTACTTCTTCGCAATCATTTAATCCAAATACAGACAGAAGTTTATTTCTACTGTATGTAATATCTTCTTTTTCAATAAGATTAGTATTTTCAGCAAAAGCCAAAAGTTTTTCAATTTCTAAATATATATTTATATTTTCCATTAACATTCACCTAACTTTCTTGATCCATCTCCAACATTAGCTACATAGAAGTCTGCTTTTAGTCCTGTTTCTTTTGTATATTTTTCTCCTACATTTTTAATAAATTCATCAATAAATTCATTTTTAACTAAACTTACTGCACATCCTCCAAAACCTGCTCCAGTCATTCTTGCACCAACAGTTCCTTCTTGTTCCCATGCAGCAGCAACTATAGCATCAAGTTCTTTTCCTGTTACTTCATAGTCATCTCTTAAAGATACATGTGAAGCATTCATTAGTTTTCCAAAAGCTTCAATGTTATTTTCTTTTAGATTTTTAACACTGTCTAAAACTCTTACATTTTCAGAAACAGCATGTCTCACTCTTGGTAAAGCTTCTTCTGATTTTATATATTTTTTTACTTCTTCAAATTCTTCTACTGTCATATCGCAAAGATGATTTATTTTTTTACCTGCTTCTTGAATATCTTTTAAAGCTGCTTCACATGAAGATCTTCTTTCATTATATTTAGAATCTGCAAGTCCTCTTCTTTTATTAGTATTCATAATTACTATTGAAATTCCTTCAAGTTTTACAGGAACATAATCATATTCAAGAGTATCACAGTTAAGAAGAATAGCTTTATCTTCTTTTCCCATACCTACAGCAAATTGATCCATAATACCACAACTTACACCTATAAATTTATTTTCTGCTTCCTGACCAAATTTAACTATATCTATCATAGAAACTTTATCATTAAGTCCAGATATTTCTCTTAAAATTGTTCCCATAAGAACTTCAAGAGAAGCTGAAGAAGAAAGTCCTGCTCCATTTGGTATATTTCCAAAGAAAACAATATCTGCTCCATGTTCTATTTTGTATCCATGTTTTAGGAAAGTATCAATTACACCTTTACAGTAATCTGCCCATACATCATTCTTTATTAATTTTTCTAATGAAAATTCTATTATTCCATCTTTCTCAAAGTTCATAGAATACATTCTAAATTTATTGTCTTCTCTTCTTCTACAGACAGCATATGTCCCGAAACTTAGTGCACAAGGAAAAACATATCCTCCGTTATAATCTATATGTTCTCCTATTAAATTAACTCTTCCAGGAGTAAAGAATATTTCCTTTTTACCACTCTCTCCAAAGATTTCATTAAATTTTTCAGCTACTTGCATTTCTACTGTCATTTTTTATCCTCCCAACCAATATGTTATGTACTTTAATTATACTTTGTGTTATAAAAAAAATAAAATTTTTTAGGAAAAATATGGTATACTTTATTAAAAAAATTAATAAAGTGTATGTTTTATTTATTTTTTATTTTGACAAATGAGGACAAATATATTAAATATAATAGTAACAGAGATAGAGGTGTTATATGAAACAAAGTATAAGGGAAGAAGAAATTCTTAGAATTATTAAAGAAAGAAAGACAATTTCCCGGCTTGAGTTAGCTGAAATATTTGATTTGACCCCTGCTCGTATTTCAAAGATAATAAAATCACTTTTAGATAAAGATATTATCCTTGAAAAAAATATAGGAGTTTCTACTGGAGGAAGACCTCCTGTAATACTTACCATAAATGAAAAGATATTTGGAGAAGTATTAGGACTTAACCTAGCTCCTAAAAATATTTTTCTTACAGTAGGACAAATAAATGGAGAGATAAGTAAAAGAAAAAAATACTCTCTTGAAAAAATTCAAGATGAAGACATTTTAAGTTTTATTGAAAAACTTATTGCTACTACTCTCGCAGCTGAAAAAAAAATCGGGGTAATTACAATCATTATTACAGGATTTGTAAACCGTGAAAAAGGGATCTCTATAATGTCTCCTCACTATAAATGGAGAAACTTGAACATTGTAAAACATTTAGAGGAAAAATTTCATATTCCTGTATTATTAGAACACGATGTAAGAGCAATGGCACTTACAGAACAACAAATAGGAGCTTGTAAAGGCGTTGATGATTTCGTTATATTTAATATATGCGAAGGAATAGGAACATGTACATGCATTGATGGAAATATATATAGAGGTTTCAACTCCATGGCTGGAGAAATGGGCCATATTGTTATAAATACCAGCAGTATACGGAAGTGCTCCTGTGGAAAAAGAGGATGTTTAGAAGCAGAATCATCAAATACTGCCATTATAAACAGAATTACATCTGACATAAAAATTGGAAAATATAGCATGCTGAAAGATATATTATCAAAAAAAGGTTCTCTGGATATGGATGATATTCTTTTGGGAGTTAAAAAGCGTGATTTTCTAGCTATACAAGTAACCAATGAAGCAGTTGAATATATTGCACAAGGACTTAATATTTTAGTATCTATTATAGATCCTGAAAAAATAGTTCTTGTAGGAAATATTTTTACCAGTAAGTTTCTTATGGATACTCTTAAGTTTGAACTTAATAAATTTTCTTTAGAATTTCAAAAATGTATTATAGAGCCTACTAAATTGGGAGATGAGTTATTTTATTATGCTCCTATTGCAGTAGTGACAAAAAATATTTTTGAGAATAAAGAATTTACTAAAAAGTATATAACTAGACTGGGAGGTTCCTATGATTTCAACTGATGTTAAAGATTGGGGAGTTACAAAAGATGGAAGGCAGGTTTTCTGCTATACTCTTAAAAATGAATTTTTAGAAGTAAGTATTTTAAATTATGGTGGAATTATTCAGAAAATAATGATGCCAGACAAAAATGGAAAATTTGAAAATATAGTTCTTGGATTTGACAATATAGAAGGATATGAAGAGCGTTCACCACATTTTGGAGCTATTGTAGGCAGAACTGCTGGAAGAATAAAAAAGGGAGAACTTATTATAAATGGATCTCTTTATCAGCTTAAAACAAACAACTGTGGAAATAATCTTCATGGATATCCTGAATTTTATGGTCAAAAAATATGGGACTGTTCTCTTAAAGAAGAGGGAAAAAGAGCAGTTCTTACATTAAAAAGGACTTCTCCACATTTAGAAGCAGGATATCCTGGAAATGTGGAATTTACAATTAATTATGTATTAGAAAATAATACTCTTACTTTGGAATATGAGGGTATTCCTGATAGAGATACCTACATGAGTCTTACTAATCACACATATTTCAATCTAAGTGGAAATTATAAAAAGGACATTGGCAATCAAAAAATTACACTGTATTGTGACAAATATCTAGAAGTTGACGAAGAAACTCTTCCTGTAAAAATTTCAAAAGTAGATAATTCTATTTTTGATTTAAGAAAAGGAAGATACTTTAATGAGATTTTTAGTTCTGATGAAGAACAAGTAAAAATAGTTAATCAGGGAATAGATCATCCTTTCGTTCTTTCTCATAAAGAAAAAATTGATGCAGAATGTATTGATGAAGAAAGTGGAAGAATAGTAGAAATGAAAACAGATCAGCCTGCTGTTGTTATATATACAGGAAACTGGCTTGATGAGGTAGGAATTATTTCAGGAAATATTATATGCAAAAATCATTTTGGATTCTGTCTTGAAACTCAAGACTATCCCGATGTATTGAAATTTATTCCTGAAAAAGGAAAGATTTACACACCTGATAAAAAATATTATCAAAAAACATCCTTCATTTTCAAATGTTTTGTCAAATAATTAAAAAAAGTGTATTGACAAAATACAAATTTAAAAGTATATTAAAAGAGAAAGAATTAAAAATTCTTTAAATATACTAAAAATTGTGATTTTAAAAATTATTTTTTCTCGCAAAGAAAAATAAATATTAAAATAAAAATATAAGGTATATTATAAAAACTTAGGAGGTAATTTTTTATGAAAAAAGCTAGTATTTTTTTAGGAGCAGTTATCTTAGCAGCAGGACTTGTTGGTTGTGGTGGAGAGAAAGCAGCCGAAACTAAAGCACCAGAAAAATTAAGAGTTGGTCTTACAGCATATAAATACGATGACAACTTCATTGCTTTATTTAGACAAGTAGTAAGTGACGAAGCAGCTAAAGTTGCTGATAAAGTTGATTTACAAATGAACGACTCTCAAAACAGCCAAACTACACAAAATGACCAAATAGATGTAATGTTATCAAAAGGTGTTGACTCTTTAGCTATCAACCTTGTTGACCCAGCTTCAGGAGCAACAGTTTTAGAAAAAATAAAAGCTGAAGGAGTACCAGTAGTATTCTACAATAAGAGACCTGATCAATCAGTTATAGATTCTTATGATAAAGCTTACTATGTAGGAATTGATCCTAATGCTCAAGGTATCGCACAAGGAGAATTAATCGCTAAGTTATGGAAAGAAAATCCAGCTCTTGACCTTAACAAAGACGGAGTTATCCAATATGTTATGTTAAAAGGAGAACCTGGACACCCAGACGCAGAAGCAAGAACAATTTATTCTGTAAAAACTCTTAACGAAATGGGAATCCCTACAGAAGAACTTCACTTAGACGCTGCTCTTTGGGATACAGCTATGGCAAAAGATAAAATGGACGCTTGGTTATCTGGACCTAACGGAGATAAAATAGAAGTTATTATCTGTAACAACGACGGAATGGCTTTAGGAGCTATTGAATCTATGAAAGCATTTGGAAAAGCTTTACCAGTATTTGGTGTTGACGCTTTACCAGAAGCTCTTGTAAAAATTGAATCTGGAGAAATGGCAGGAACAGTTCTTAACGATGCTAAAGGTCAAGGAACTGCAACATTCCAAATCGCTGTTAACTTAGCAGCTGGAAAAGAAGCAACTGAAGGAACAGATTTAGTTCTTGAAAATAAAGTATTATTAGTTCCAAGTATCGGAATTGACAAATCTAATGTAGCTCAATTCAAATAATATTCATAAATGAACAGATATTTAGAGAGAGTGTAAACATTTCACTCTCTCTTTTATATAAGGATACAAACAAAGGAGATAATATGGAAAATACAAACTACTTATTAGTGATGGATAATATCTCTAAAGAGTTTCCGGGAGTAAAAGCTCTTGATGGTGTTAATCTTAAAGTAAGACCTCACAGCGTTCATGCTCTTATGGGTGAAAACGGTGCTGGAAAATCAACTCTTATGAAGTGTTTATTCGGAATATATAAAAAAGACGGAGGAAAAATTATTTTTGATGGAAAAGAAATTAATTTTACTTCTGCAAAAGATGCTCTTGAAAATGGAGTATCAATGGTTCACCAAGAGCTTAACCAAGTAACTCAAAGAAATGTTCTTGATAACATATGGCTTGGAAGATTTCCTATGAAAGGGTTATTTGTTGATGAGAAAAAAATGTATGATGATACTGTAAGAATATTTAAAGATCTTGATATTGAAGTAGATCCTCGTATGAAGGTTGCAGATCTTTCTGTATCTCAAAGACAAATGATAGAAATAGCAAAAGCTGTTTCTTATAACTCTAAAATAATAGTAATGGATGAACCTACTTCATCACTTACAGAAAATGAAGTTAAGCACCTTTTCAAAATCATAGATAAATTAAGAGATAAAGGATGCGGAATAGTTTATATTTCACATAAAATGGAAGAAATTAAAGAAATTTGTGATGATATAACAATAATGAGAGATGGTAAATGGGTTGCTACAGACTCTGTTTCAGATCTTACTACAGACCAAATTATAAATATGATGGTTGGTAGAGACCTTACAAACCGTTTCCCTCCAAAAGATAACGAAGTAAAAGAAGTTATTCTTAAAGTAGAAAATCTTTCTGCTCTTCATCAACCTTCTTTAAAAGAAGCTACTTTTGAACTTCATAAAGGAGAAATCCTTGGAGTTGCAGGACTTGTAGGATCTAAGAGAACAGATATAGTTGAAACTATATTTGGTATAAGAGAAAAAGCTTCTGGAAAAATTATTTTAAATGGAAAAGAAGTACAAAATAAAACTCCTGGAGAAGCTATAAGAAATGGTTTTGCCCTTGTTACTGAAGAAAGAAGAGCAACAGGAATATTCAGTATGCTTGATATCAAAGTAAACTCTATTGTATCAAACATAGATAAATATAAAAATAAAGTTTTAGGACTTCTTGACAATAAAAAAATGATTGAAGATACAAAATGGGTTATTGATAGTATGAGAGTTAAAACTCCATCTCAAGGAACTCAAATAGGAACTCTTTCTGGAGGAAATCAACAGAAAGTTATTTTAGGAAGATGGCTTCTTACTGAACCAGATGTTCTTATGCTTGATGAACCTACAAGAGGTATTGATGTTGGAGCAAAATATGAAATTTATCAACTTATGATAGATCTTGCTAAAAAAGATAAGGGAATTATTATGATTTCTTCAGAAATGCCTGAACTTTTAGGGGTAACTGATAGAATTCTTGTCATGAGTAACGGTAGGGTTGCTGGCATTGTAAACACAAAAGAAACTACACAGGAAGAAATTCTAGCTCTTTCTGCTAAATATCTATAAACTATGAAATAATAAGGAGAGAAACTATGCTTTTACCAAAAACAAAAGAAGGAAATATTGATATTAAAAAATTGTTAATCCAATCAGGATTGTATTTAGTTTTACTTATAATGCTTCTTCTTATAATTATTAAAGAACCATCTTTTTTAAGTATAAGAAACTTCAGAAATATTTTAACTCAGTCATCTGTTAGAGCAATTATAGCTCTTGGAGTTGCTGGACTTATTGTTACAACTGGTACTGACCTTTCTGCAGGTAGACAAGTTGGATTTGCTGCTGTTATTTCAGCTACATTACTTCAAGCTACTACAAATGTAAATAAAGTTTTCCCTAATTTAGGTGAAATTCCTTTAATAGTTGTAATTTTAGCTGTAGTTGTTGTTGGAGCAATCGTGGGAGCGTTTAACGGTGCTGTTGTTGCATTCTTAAATCTTCACCCATTCATTGTTACAATGGGTTCTATGACAATCGTTTATGGATTAAACTCATTATACTATGACTATGTTGGAGGATCTCCTATTTCTGGATTTGATGCAAGATATACAAGTTTTGCTCAAGGTGCTTTCAATATAGCAGGATTCAGACTTCCATATCTAATTATATACGCAGCTATCTGTACAATAATTATGTGGATTTTATGGAATAAAACAAAATTTGGTAAAAATTTATTCGCTGTTGGAGGAAACCCTGAAGCTGCAAGAGTATCTGGAGTAAATGTTGCACTTACACTAATTACAGTTTATGCTCTTTCTGGAATCTTCTATGCATTTGGTGGATTCCTTGAAGCAGGGCGTATTGGATCAGCTACAAATAACTTAGGATTCATGTATGAAATGGATGCAATTGCTGCCTGTGTAATAGGAGGAGTTTCATTCTACGGAGGAGTTGGAAAAGTTCCTGGAGTTATTCTTGGAGTAATAATACTTACAGTTATTAACTATGGATTGACTTATGTTGGTGTAAGTCCATACTGGCAATATATCATAAAAGGAGCTATCATCATAGTTGCTGTTGCATTTGACTCTATGAAATATTCTAAGAAAAATTAGTTTTTAAGTAATTTATATAAAATGCCGAAAAGATTTCTTTTCGGCATTTTTATTTTATTTATATAATTTTATAAAACTATACTTCCTGCAATATAATAATTTCTTTCAGGGGCTGGAATAGATGTTGAAGAAGTTTCGTAATAGTTATATTCTTCATTAAACAGATTATTTACTCCACCTTTTAAAATGAAATTATCATTTACAGAATATTGAATATAAGCATCTGCAACTCCATATCCAGAAATTTTTGTTGTCTTAGGAACTTTTCCACTTTCAGCAAGTTCTCTTCTCTCATATCCACTGTTATAAGTATAACCTGCTCCAACTGATAACTTATCAGTTAATTTATAATCAGCACCTAAAGTAATTTTCCAATCTGAAACCATTGGAACTTTATCTCCTTTTTCTAAATAAGTTTCTCCTGCATCTTTATTTACAGAACCGACCTTAGTAATTTCAGCATTTACATATGAAACAGATTGATTTAAAGTTAATTTATCAAAATATTGTTCAGAATAAAGTTCTGCTCCAACTCTTCTTGTTTTTCCAATATTTACAAATCTCCATAATTTTGTTGCAGGATTATCTGCATTTCTATCAAGAGTTGCTATTTCATCATTTGTCTGAGAAGCAAAAACTGTTGCTGAAACATAGCTGTTTCCTATAAAATCTCTCACACCAAATTCAATGCTGTCAATAGTTTCTGAATCAAGATTACTGCTTTGATATTCAGTTGTTTTTCCATTGTTGATTTTATTTGTAAGCTGTGTTGGAAGAGGGGAAATAAAGCCTCTTTCATATCTTGAATATACACTTCCTGTGTCGCTGTATTTATATGTAAGTCCTATTTCTCCTGCAAAGTTATTTGTTTCTTCATCAACTTCAGAAGTTTTTGGAGCTACTTCTATAGACATAGGTATTTGTTGTTGATTATCTCTTATAATTGTAATATTTGGTTTTGTATTTGTTAATCTATTTCCGTCATATTTTGAATATTCATATCTAAGCCCTGTTGTAAGGTTTAATCTGTCAGTTAATTTATAATCATTTAAAGCATAAACAGCATGAGTATCCTTATCCATATCTACAAAAGTATCTGTCTTAAATGTTGCTTTAAAATTTTGCCCCATAACTTTTCCTGTAAATTCTTCTGTACTTACTAAACTGTCTCTTTTTAAATTTGCTGCTGTATAATCATATCCAAAAATTAAAGTTCCTCTGTTATATTCATATTTTGATTTTAATTTAACACCCTCTGTTTCTTCAACAAATTTTCCTGTCATACTTCCCTTAACATCTTTATCTATTTTTATGCTGTTTATCATTGCTGAAGAAGAGGGCATATTTCCTTTTATCATTTCAGCTGTCTGCTCTTTACTCATTGTATCATCTTGAATAAAATTTCTTTCATATTTTGTTTTAAAAGCATTTGCATAAAATGTTAAATTATCTTTTGCCTTATATTCATAATCCAATGCAAATGATTTTCTTTCAGAGTCAGCAGAAATATTTTCTCCTGCAAGTTTTCTGTTGTGTTCTAAAAGAGATTTTTCCACAGCAGTTGAACTTGTGCTGTTATCATCATAATGGCTTGCTTGAAATTTAACTCTGTGTTTTTCATTTATTTTATAATCAAATCCACCATTAAAACTTTTTGATTCAAGTTCCTCATTATCTCTATATCCATTTTTATTTACATATTGCCCAGCAAAATTTACATAAAAATCTTTATCTATCATTTGCCCTATGGCAAATCCTGTATCTCTTGTTCCATAAGAACCATATTTCATATCTGCATTTACAAAATTTTCCCTTATATTTGATTTTGTGATTATATTTACAACTCCTCCTGTAGTTCCACTTCCGTATAAAACAGCTCCTCCACCAGGAATTATTTCTATCCTTTCAATTGAATTTACAGGAATAGAATTAATAGGAAGTGTTCCCATTGCTTCTTCCAATGGTGTAATTGCAATTCCATCAACCATAGTTTTTACCCTGCTCATAGAACGCTCTCCACTTCCTCTTAAATTTACTACAGGCCCAAACTCTGTCTCTTGAATAACAACATTTGGAGTATCTTTTAAAATACTTTCTACATCACTATACTGTTTTTTCTTAATTTGTTCCTCTGTTATAAGAACCACATTTTTATTTTCTTCAATAATAGGTTTTTCAAAACCAGCTGTAGAAGAAACAACAGTTTTATCAAGCTGTATTTCTGAAACAGCATAAAGATTTGCAGAAGCGATAAATGACATAATTATAATTTTTTTCATAAAGTTTTACCTTCCCTTCGTAATAAAATTTTAAAGTTTAAAAGTCAACAACTTTATATCATATTTTATTTTGCATGTCAAACTATTTTTTGATTAAATTTTTTGTTACAAAAATAATGAAGTAAAAATATTAAATAGAAAGTATGGCAAAAATTATAAAATGAAATTTATAAATGATAATTGAATTTTTTCTAAATATGTTATAATACTGTATATATTAATTATTCAAAAATAAAAATAATATTTAACGGAGGATAATTATGATAGAACATATAGGTATCTGGACAGAAAATTTAGAAGAGATGAAAAAATTTTATTGTAGATATTTTAATGGAAAATCAAATGAAAAATATATAAATAAATTAAAAGGTTTTGAATCTTACTTTATATCTTTTGAAGGCAATGCAAGATTAGAGTTAATGAAAAGACACGATATAGATCAAAGAAGTTATAAAGAAATTTTAGGATTTGCTCATTTAGCTTTCAAAATAGGAAGTAAAGAAAAAGTAGATGAAATTACAGAATTATTAAGAAAAGATGGGTATAAAGTAGCAGGAGAACCTAGAGTTACTGGAGATGGATATTATGAAAGTGTAATACTTGATCCTGAAAATAATAAAATAGAGTTAGTAGGATAAAAATATCTGTTATTTTTTTATATTTAAAGTAAAATGAAAACCAACTATTTGCAGAATAATCAGCATTTAGTTGGTTTTATTTTAAATTATTTGCTTCTTAAAAGAGCTTCAATTTTTATTGGAAGACCAAAAAGATTTATAAATCCCTCTGCATCTTTTTGATTATAAACATTATCTTCGTCAAAAGTTGAAAAATCTTGTGAATATAAAGAATATGGA
Organism: Fusobacterium perfoetens; assembly: GCF_021531595.1. Lineage (NCBI taxonomy): Bacteria > Fusobacteriati > Fusobacteriota > Fusobacteriia > Fusobacteriales > Fusobacteriaceae > Fusobacterium > Fusobacterium perfoetens. Next base: position 4,068 of record NZ_JADYUD010000021.1, on the reverse strand, counting down.
GACTCTGTTCCATTTAATATAATATTTCCTTTATAAAGTTTTAATTTTACAGTTCCTGTAACAAATTCTTGTGTTTCATCTACAAAAGCTGAAAGAGCCTTTCTATATTTTGTAAACCACTGCCCATTATATATAAGTTTTGCCATATCATGTGAAAGTTTTAATTTTGCTTGTAAACTATCTCTATCCAAACAAAGTCTTTCAAGTTCTTCATGGGCAAAGTAAAGTATAGTTCCTCCTGGAGTTTCATAAACTCCTCTTGATTTCATTCCTACAAGACGGTTTTCTACAAGATCAATTACTCCTATTCCATGTTTTGCCCCAATTTCATTAAGTTTATTTATAAGTTCCACTCCTTCTAATTTTTCATTATTGATTTTTACTGGTATACCTTTTTCAAAATCTATTGAAATATATTCAGGAGTATCTGGAGTTTTTTCAAGAGGAAGAACCCATTGAAGCACTTCATTATATTCAGGTGCATTTGCAGGACTTTCAAGTTCTTGTCCTTCATGGCTTATATGAAAAAGATTTTCATCTCTGCTGTATGTAGAAGTTTCTTTAAAAGGAAGTTCTATTCCATGAGATTTTAAATATTCTATCTCTTGTTTACGAGATTTTATATCCCAAATACGCCATGGAGCTATAACTTTTGTATTTGGAGAAAGAGCTTTTATTCCAAGTTCAAATCTCACTTGATCGTTTCCTTTTCCTGTTGCTCCATGAACTATATAAGAAGCATTTTCCATTTTTGCTATTTCAACAAGAGCTTTAGCAATTACAGGTCTTGCAATAGATGTTCCTAGAAGATAAGTATTTTCATATTTTGCTCCTGATTTTATCATAGGAAAAATAAAATCATTTACGAGTTCTGATTTTTTATCTGCTGCATAAAATTTAGAAGCTCCTATTTGAAGTGCTTTCTCCTCAACAGCTTTAAAATCCTCTTTCTGTCCTACATCAACTGCCACAGCAATAACTTCAAAATCATAATTTTCTTTTAACCAAGGTATTATAACAGATGTATCAAGACCACCTGAATATGCTAGAACAACTTTTTCTTTCATAATAATTTCCTCCAAAAATAAAATTTTCAATATAGTTTCAAATAGTTTTCATAATTTCATAATAATTAATCTTGTGCAAAGTATTTTTTCATAAGTTTTTCATAAGTACCATTTTCATTTAATACTTCAAGAGCTTTATTTATATCATCTGCAAGAGCTTTATTATCTTTCCCTACAGCGATTGCATATTCTTCTTTTGCAACATCTGTATTGATTAAAGCAAGTTCAGAATTTTGTTTTGCATAATTTTTAGCAGGTTCTGAATCAAGAACAACAGCATCAACTTTTCCAGCTTTAAGAGCCATTATTGCTTCTCCTGTCCCATTGTATCTATGAACTTTTACCCCTTCAATTTCACTTACAGCTATATCTCCAGTATATCCAAGAACAACTCCAACATCATGACCTTCTAAATTATCAAATGAATCAACTGCAGGTTTTGCTTTATTTACAAGAATCATTTGATTTGATACATAGTAAGATTTTGAAAAATTAACAAATTTCTTTCTCTCTTCAGTTGCACTCATTCCAGCTATAATAATATCTAATTTTTTAGATTGAAGTGCTGGAAGTAGTCCATCAAAAGATATATTTTTCCATTCAACTTCTTTTCCAAGTTCTTTTGCAATAGCTTCCATAAGTTCAACATCAAAACCTACTATTTTTCCATTTTCAAGATATTCAAAAGGCTGAAATTCAGCATTTGTTCCAACATAAAGAACATTTGCTTTTTCCTTAGCATAAACACTAACTGCTCCAAATACCATCATAAGTAACACAACCACCTTAAATAACATTTTTTTCATAAAATTTCCTCCTTAAAATTTAAAAATAAAAATTTATAAATAATTAAAAATTATTTTTGGGTATAAAAAAAACAGATCATGCTTTTAATGCTGATCTGTTATATACTGTAAAAATATATAAAAATATAAAATACAAAGCTGAAATTTTTAAAATACAGCCACTGTGTATAAATAAAAAATATAAAAATATCTACATAAAATTTTTATATGAAAATGCATAAATACAAATTGACTATATATTATTCAAAAATTTCTTTTTTAGAGAATGAGCCCTGTACCTGTCAGACGCATTAAAAAAGATAGTATATAAATTTGTTATATAGTCCCTGTTCCTCATTTTTACTGCGTTTAACATGAAGTTCTCCTCCTTTTTTTAATTTTTCTTCTTTTGTTAGAGCAATAATATCACAATAAATTTATCCCGTCAATAGTTTTTTAAAAAAATTTTTTTTATATATTTTTCATTGACAAATAAAATTTGAAGATATATAATTAGAAAAATTAAAAATCAAAATTCTTTAAAGGGAGATAAAATGAAAACTATGCTACTAAGGAAACAAATAAATATTAAAACTGAATATCTTTTATTTGTCATTCTTAGTACTAGGTGTAGTATTTAAAATTTTATTTTCTTTTACTGCTTTATAATAGTTATTATATATTTATAAGAGAATTAATATTTAAAATTTTAGAAACCGACTCAGTTTAAGACTGATCGGTTTTTTTATTACAAAAATAAAAAAGAAGGGAGAGTATGCCATAACAGAGGCAGAAGTAATAATTATGCAATATTTTTCAGGAAGATTTAAAGAAAAAGCAAGTGATTTAATATTAGATTTCCATTCTACAATAAAATTTGAGCAAAGAATGGCATTTTATGACATAATAGGAAGTATTGCCCATGTAAGAGGTCTAGGAAAACAAAATATTATAAAGCTTGAGGAAGCACAACTTATAGAAAAAACTTTAATTGAAATTTTAAAAGAAATAGAAGAGGGAAAATTTAATTTTTTAGTTGAATATGAAGATATTCATATGAATATTGAAAAAGTGTTAATTGATAAAATAGGAGATGTTGGAAAAAAACTCCACACAGGAAGAAGTAGAAATGATCAGGCAGCACTTGATTTAAAACTTTATATAAAAGATGAGATAAAAAAAGTACAGTCATATATTATTGAGCTTATAGAAATTCTTATTAAAACAGCTGAAGATAATTTAGATACTTTTATGCCTGGATTTACACATCTGCAAAAAGCTCAGCCAATTACTTTTGCACATTATATGATGGCGTATGTTGAAATGTTTAAAAGAGATTATAAAAGACTTGAAAATACTTTTAATTTGATGAATGTATCTCCTCTTGGATCTGCAGCTCTTGCAGGAACAACTTATCCTCTTGATATGGAATATACAAGTAAAATTCTTGGTTTTGAAGGACCTGTATGGAACAGCCTTGACGGAGTAGCTGACAGAGATCATGTAATGGAAACAATAAGTGTTTTTTCAATTATAATGGTTCACCTTTCTCGTTTTTGTGAAGAAATAATCTTATTTTGCTCAAATGATTTTGGATATATTGAACTTAGTGATGCTTTTTCTACAGGAAGCAGTATAATGCCACAAAAGAAAAATCCTGATGCAGCTGAACTTATAAGAGGAAAAAGTGGAAGAGTCTTTGGAGACTTAATGGGAATTTTAACTGCAATGAAAGGAATTCCACTTGCATACAATAAAGATATGCAGGAAGATAAAGAATCTTTTTTTGATGCTGTTGATACAGTAAAAGCATGTTTTACAGTTTTTAATGGAATGGTGAAATCCATGAAACCTAAAAAAGAAAAAATGCTTAAAGCCTGCCACGATGGCTTTATAAATGCTACGGATGCAGCAGACTATCTTACAAAAAAAGGATTAAGTTTTAGAGATGCTTATAAAATAACTGGGGCAATTGTATCATATTGTATTGATAATAAAAAATCTTTAGAAAATCTTTCTATAGAAGAATATCAAAAATTCTCTAAATTATTTGAAAATGATATTTATAAAGAAATTGATATTCAAGTGTGTGTTGAAAAAAGAAAAACTTTTGGTGGACCATCAAAAGAAAAAGTAAAACATCATATTGAAAATACAAAAGAATTTACAAAATCTGCAATAAAAAATCTTAAAAATTATAATCTTAATAATATTAT
>NZ_JADYUD010000020.1 GCF_021531595.1 Fusobacterium perfoetens | reverse complement strand
GTTGTGGTGACTATATTATACAAAAAAGAGAGCTGAGTAAAACATTTTTTTTAAAATGTTACTCAGCTTTTTTTATTTATTGACTTAAAATTTTTATTCTGTTAGTATTAGATTATAAGGGCGCTCTTAAAAATAAAATATTTTAAGGGATGTGATTTTATGTATCATTCAAGATTTATTGGAACTCATTTTGAAGCAGGATATAAATGGGGAAAGAATGTTTTAGACAAAAAAGGAAGTATAGCAAAACAACATACTTTTAAAATCACAGAAGAAAGAAAAGAGTTTGCAAAGAAATGTATTCCTGTATATAAAAAATTTTATCCTGAAATTTTAGAAGAAATAAAAGGAATAGCTGAAGGGCAAAAAATATTGTATGAAGATTTATATACTTTTTTATTAAGCATGTATTGTTTTGAATTTGATAACAAATGTACATGTTTTGCTGTAAGAAAAGATAAAAAAATTATTTTTGGACGCAATAGTGATTTTATAATTGAACTTGAACATCTTTATGATAGCTGTTATTATAAAATTAAAAATTCATATTCTTTTATAGGAAATACTACTGCTTTTACAGAAATAGAAGATGGAATTAATGAATATGGGCTTTCAGCAGGCTTAACTTTTGTATATCCCAAAATAAGAAAACCAGGTTTAAATTCAGGATTTCTTATAAGATATATTTTAGAAAAATGTAAAACAGTAAAAGAAGCGATAATGAAATTAAAAAAAATTCCAATTGCTTCGGCACAAGTAATAACATTAGCAGATAAAGCAGGAAATATGGTAGTTGTTGAATGTAATCCTAAAAAAATAAAAATAATTTATCCTGAAAAAAATAAGAATTTTGTAGTATCAACAAATAATTTTTATTCTTTGGAAATGAAAGAATTTAGAAATCCGAAAGAATTAGATGATTGGCAGTCTGATGAAAGATATAAAACAGTATATATCGCATTATCAGAAAATGAAAACAATTATTCTTTTGAATTTGTAAAAGATTTACTTTCAGGAAAGTATGGATTTATATGTCAATATAATAGAAAAAAAGGTGCTGATACAGTATGGTCATCAATCTATATTTTAGATGAAAATAAAATTTATCGTGCTGAAGGAAATCCTTTAAGAAAAGAGTATAAAGAAGATAAAAGATTAAAATTTATTTAAGATTAAATATAAAAAAATTATAGGAGTTATTGTAAATTTATAAAAATAAAATTTTATTTTTGTAAACTAAAGAATACAATAGCTTCTTATTTTTTTTAGTTGAAAATTTTAATATTTAAAGCTATAATTGGTTATAAAATATGTGAAAATTTAAAGATATAAAGATGGAGGAATAATTATGGAGTTTGTTGATGAGCAAGAAAAATTATTGGAACCATTGAAGTACTACAAAACAGAAGTAGCTAAAAATTTCTTAGATAAACTTACTGATAATTTTGAAAATTTATTGAGAAAATCTGGAATAGATATTGAAGCAAATAAAAAGTCAGTCAGTGATTACAATGAAATATCAAAAGTAAAAGTAAAAAATGAAAAAAAACTTAAATGGGCAGAAAGATTTTATATCTTATTTTTTTATATTTTTATTTTTTTAATAATTTATGAAATAGGTATAATAAGAACAATAAAAAATCTTTATGATTTAAATAAGAATATTCAGGATCCTATTTTAAGAGCATTATTAATAGGCATAGGTGCAGTTGTTTTAGGGATTTTAAATTTTAAATATATCAGAGGAAAAAAGAAACAGTTAAATAAAAGTATAAAAGAAATAGAAACAGAGCTTGTTTTAAAAAAAGAAGAGTGTTACTCGCAAGTTAATCCATTGCTTTCTTTATTTGAAAGTAATACAGCAAATAAGATTGTAACAGAGATTATTCCAACATTAGTTTTAGATAAAAATTTTAAGATAGAAAGATATGCTGACTTAGTTGAAAATTTTGAAATGCCAACAAAGTTACAAAATAATTTTTCTACAAAAGATATAATATCAGGAGAAATTTTAGGAAATCCGTTTATAATTATTAAAAGTCTTTGTAACAGAGTAATAGATCAAAAATATACTGGCTCTCTTACTGTTTCATGGGAAGAAACTTACAGGGATAGTAATGGGGAAAGAAAAACGAGAACAGTATCTCAGACTCTACATGCAAGCATAATTAAACCGAAGCAAATTTTTGAAGATAAAATTGATTTAATTTATGGAAATGATGCTGCAGAGCATTTACATTTTTCTAGAGAACCTAAATTTATTCATGAATTTTCAGAAAAAAAACTTGCCAAATATGTAAAAAAATCAGAAAAAGAACTTAAGAAAAAGACGGAAAACGCCATTAAAACAGGGCAGACTTTCTTAGAAATGGGAAATTCAGAATTTGATGTTTTATTTGGAGCTTTAAACAGAGATAATGAAGTAGAATTCAGAGTTTTATTTACACCTATTGCTCAAAGAAATATACTTGAGGTTTTGAAAGATAAAGATTTTGGAGATGACTTTGCATTTAGAAAAATTAATAAATTAAATAATGTCTCAAATCAGAATGACTGGATTTTAAATATTGATAAATCTTATTATGAAGATTTTTCATATGAGATTATAAAAGAAAAATATTATGACATCAATAAAAGATACTTAAATAATTTTTACAGACTATTTTTACCTATATTGGCAATACCTGTATATCATCAACATAAAGCTCAAAAATATATTTATCAAGAAAAGTATAATTATAACTATAATCCATATACTTCAGAAGCAGCGGCAAATTTATTAGGAGCAGAACTTTTTTCTCATGAAGAAAGTAACACACCTTCAATACTAAAAACAAAAACATTAAGAGTAGAAGGAGATGCAGATTTGATAGAAGTTATCAGTCAGTCATATAAAGCAGTTGAAAGAACAGAATATGTTCCTATGAGAGCAGGAGATGGAAGAGTTTATAATGTTCCTGTTAATTGGATAGATTATGTTCCTCTTGCAGCAAAAGGAAGAATGGAATTAAAAAAATTAGACATTGAGGAAAATGAATTTGAAAAATCACTGGATCAAGAATTTTATAAATCAACAGAAAATAAAAGATATATTTATAAAAATAATATTTTTGCAATGTTTACTAGCAAAGAGGAATTAGATTGTAATAAAATATTAAAAAATATAATAAAAAAATAGAAGAGGAGGCAAATTATTATGGGAAATATGTTAAATGAGTTAGATGAAGAAATAAGAGAAGAAGGAAGAGATGTTAATGTCATTGCTAAACAGATAAAAGTTGAGACAGACACTAGTATTCAAATATTAATTTGGGCATTATATTTAATTGGATTAGGATTAATTGTTTTTGGAGCTGTGAAAAAAATATATTATTTAATTCCTATAGGGATTTTAATTCCAGCTTTTGTTTATGCTAATTTAAAGAAGCAAGAATCATATTTCAGTCAGCTTGAACAGAGAGTACAGCAAAGTGCTTCGCAAATAGATAACTATTTGGAACAGAGAGTTATAGTACTGCAAAATACAGCTAAGATAGTAGAAAAAGCAATAAATTTAGATAAAACTGTTTTTAGTGAAATTTCAAAGTTAAGAACAGGAAATATTAAAGAAGAAGATAGAAATGATATTCAAAGTAAATTAGATAAAGTTTATAGAGGATTAAATATAACTGTAGAAAATTATCCAGATTTAAAAAGTCATATGGAATTAAGAGATGCAATGCAGCAAAATTTATATCTTCAAAGAGAAATTACTGCAGCAAGAGAAGTTTATAATGACAATATAGGAGTTTGGAACAGAGAAATTTTTGAATGGCCATTTAAAAAATATGTTGCTGCTAAAAAAGGATATACAACAAGAATTCCATTTATTGCTTCAAAAGAAATCAAAGAAAAAGCAAGAGAAGTTTTCTTTTAAAAATAAAATTCCTGCTGAATTTAGTTACAGCAGGAATTTTTTATATATTATTGAGTTGTACCGACTAAATTATTTTTCAGAAAGAGAAGTTACTCCTGGAAGTGCTTTTCCTTCTAAGTATTCTAATGAAGCTCCTCCACCAGTAGAGATATGAGTAAATTTATCAGCATATCCAAGTTGCATTGCAGCAGCAGCTGAATCTCCTCCTCCGATTATTGTAGTAGCTCCTTCTAAATTAGCAATAGCTTCACAAACTCCTATAGTTCCTTTAGCGAAGTTAGGCATTTCAAATACACCCATTGGTCCGTTCCATACAACAGTTTTAGCAGCAGCTATTTCTTTGCTGAATAATTCTATTGTAGCAGCTCCAATATCAAGTCCCATTTGGTCAGCAGGAATGTTATCAACAGAAACTGTTGTATGAGCAGCATCGTTGTTAAATTCTTTAGCAACAACTGTATCTATTGGAAGAATTAATTTTCCATTTGCTTTTTCTAAAAGAGATTTAGCAAGATCAATTTTATCTTCTTCAACAAGAGAAGTTCCAGTAGATTTTCCTAATGCTCTTAAGAATGTGAACATCATAGCTCCACCAACAAGAACTTTATCAGCTTTAACTAATAGATTTTCAATAACTCCTATTTTGTCAGAAACTTTAGCTCCTCCAAGAATAGCAACTAGAGGTCTTACAGGAGAATCAACAGCATCTCCTATGAATTTTATTTCTTTTTCCATTAAGAATCCAGCAGCAGCTTTTCCTTCTCCAATATTTGCAGCGATACCTATGTTAGAAGCATGAGCTCTGTGAGCAGTTCCGAAAGCATCATTTACAAATAAGTCTCCTAAAGAAGCCCAGTATTTTCCTAATTCAGGATCATTTTTAGATTCTTTTTTACCATCTAAATCTTCAAATCTAGTGTTTTCAAACATTAAGATTTCTCCAGATTTTAATTCATTTACAGCAGTTTCAAGTTCAGCTCCTCTAGTTACAGGAACGAATTTAACTGGTTGTCCTAAAAGTTCAGAAAGTCTTTCAGCAGCAGGTCTTATTGATTTAGTTTTTAAATCTTCTTCAGTTTTAACTTTTCCTAAGTGAGAGAAAGCTATTACTTTTCCACCATTTTCAAGAACATATTTGATTGTTGGAAGAGCAGCAACGATTCTGTTATCGTTAGTTATTTTTCCATCTTTCATAGGAACATTAAAGTCAACTCTCATAAGAACTTTTTTATCTTGAACATTTAAATCTGTAACGATTTTTTTTGCCATTATATATTACCTCCAAAGTAAAATAAGATTAATAAACTTTTATTAAAATTTGAAAGTTTTGACAGATGGGAATTTATCCCACTTTCAAATTTTTAAAAAAACGGAACCTGAAAAGGTTCCGTATTCTTTTGTTATTTAATTTCTAACTGTATCTTCTTTAAAGAACTATTTAGATAATTCAACGAATTTTTTAAGAGTTCTTATTAATTGAGAAGTGTAAGACATTTCGTTGTCATACCAAGCAACAGTTTTAACTAATTGTTTGTCTCCAACTGTCATTACTCTTGTTTGAGTTGCATCAAATAATGATCCATAGTTGATTCCGATGATGTCGCTAGATACTAATTCTTCTTCAGTGTATCCGAAAGATTCAGTAGCAGCAGCTTTCATAGCAGCGTTTACTTCTTCAACTGTAACTGGTTTTTCAAGTACAGTTACTAATTCAGTTATTGATCCAGTGATTACTGGTACTCTTTGAGCAGCTCCGTCTAATTTTCCTTTTAATTCAGGGATAACTAATCCGATTGCTTTTGCAGCTCCAGTTGTGTTAGGAACGATGTTTGCAGCAGCAGCTCTTGCTCTTCTTAAGTCACCTTTTTTATGAGGTGCATCTAATGTGTTTTGGTCGTTTGTATAAGCATGGATAGTTGTCATTAATCCTTCAACGATTCCAAAGTTGTCTTGTAATGCTTTAGCCATTGGTGCTAAACAGTTAGTTGTACAAGAAGCTCCAGAAATAACTGTTTCAGTTCCGTCTAGGATGTTGTCGTTTACATTGTAAACTATTGTTTTAAGATCTCCAGTAGCTGGTGCAGAGATAACTACTTTTTTAGCTCCTGCAGCGATATGTTCTTCAGCTTTTTCTTTTTTAGTGAAGAATCCAGTACATTCAAGAACTACATCTACATTTAGTTCTCCCCATGGTAAATCTTTAGGACTAGCTTGTGCGAAAACTTTGATTTCGTGTCCGTTAACAACGAATCCTCCTTCAACAACTTCTATAGTTCCATTGAATCTTCCTTGTGCTGAATCGTATTTAAATAGGTGAGCTAGAGTTTTAGCATCTGTTAAGTCGTTGATTGCTACCACATCAAATTCAGGGTTTTCAATCATTAATCTTAATGCTAATCTTCCAATTCTTCCAAATCCGTTAATTGCTACTTTAACTGCCATTTTGTTTCCTCCTTAAATTTACATTTATAATAATTTTTTTTTATTTGCTTCATTTACATCTAAATTATAGTGTTTTATTTCAGGTTTGTCAATTTTATGACCGATTAAATTTGATCATTTTTGTGGTCATTATTTGACACCTATTACATTTTTCATATCTTCAGGAAGATCTATTTGGATTATTTTTTGTTCATGAGAATCTATATCAGTATACATAAACTTATAAGAATGAAGAAGTTGACGCTGAATAGACTCATTTTTTGAACCGTAAAGAACATCTCCTAAAATAGGATGCCCTTCAAGAGAAAGATGGACTCTTATTTGATGTGTGCGACCTGTAAAAAGTTCAAGTTCAACAAGTGAAAGATTTCTATCTTCAAATCTTTTAAGGACTTTAACTTTTGTTTTAGCTTCTTGTCCTCCTTCTTCAACAGGAAGTTCTTCTCTTTTGATGTTATCTCCCACCCTTCCTATAGGTCTTGTGATAAAAAATTCATCTTTTTCAACAATTCCTTCACAAATGGCTAGATAAAATTTTCTAATCTCAGCTTTTTCTTGAAGAAAAGCTTGTGCAAAAGCATTTTTAGCAACGACAATAAGCCCTGAAGTATCCATATCAAGACGGTTATAAAATCTTGGAACCTGTATTTTTCCTGTAGTTTTTAAAAGATAATCAACTACACCATTCGCTAAAGTTTTATCTGTTTTTTTCAGTGTTGGATGTACAACTATATTAGCGTCTTTATTTATAATAAGAAGATTTTTATCTTCAAAGACAATTTTTAAATCCATAGGTATAGGTTGAATATTTGTACCTTTTTCTTGCTCAACAACAACAAGGCGATTTAATTTTTTTATTTTTTTATCAAGGCGTACTTTTTTACCATTAAGGTATATATCAGCATTTTTAAGCCCTCTAGAAGAATAGCCCTTTATGTTCTTTAAGTATTCAGAAACCTTATAATTATTGTATTCAGGTTCAATAATAAATTTTTTCATATAACTCCTTCAATGTGTCAAAAATCTTTATATATCAATGATATTATACCTTATTATGTGATAAAATTCTAATCATAAAATATAATTCAAAAATAAAACACCTTGAGTGTACTGTATGATGACAAAGACTTTTACTTCTATTATAAAATTGATATTTTTATACATAAATGATTAAAAGTTAAGCTTTTCTTTTTTTTAAATATATGCTATTATAATAAGTAGAGAAACTAAAGAAATTATTAGATATGTAATTAATTCAGGAGGTATTTTATTATGGCAAAAAGAATAATCAACACACCAAAAGCACCAGCTGCATTAGGACCTTACTCTCAAGCAATTGAAGTAAACGGAACTCTTTACATTTCAGGACAAATTCCTTTTGTTCCAGAAACAATGACTCTAGTATCTGACTGTGTAAAAGCACAAACTAGACAATCTTTAGAAAACTTAAAAGCTATCCTTGACGAAGCTGGATACACTTTTAACGATGTAGTAAAAGCTACTTGCTTTATTAAAGATATGAATGACTTTGGAGCTGTAAACGAAGTTTACGCTGAATATTTAGGAGAAGCTAAACCTGCAAGAGCATGTGTAGAAGTTGCTAGACTTCCTAAAGATGTAAAAGTTGAAATAGAATTAATCGCAGTTAAATAGTAATCTGTAAATTAATTTTAAATGAAAAAAGAGAGCTTAGCTCTCTTTTTTTGTGTAAAATAAAATATTAAGAATATAAAATAAAATATTAAGAATATAAAATAAAATATTAAGAACATGGATAAAAGAAAAAAATTATAATATAATGTAAATAAAAATTAATAAGGAGGAATAGTGTGAATTATTTAGGGGAAAGCTTTGCTTTTATAACAGCTGTAAGTTGGGCACTGAGTTCAATAATATTTGAAGCAGCAACTAAAAAAAGTGACAGTATAAGTGTAAATGTACTACGCCTTATTTCAGGTATTATATTTTTAGGAGTTATAACTTTTTTTACAAAAGGAATGTTTCTGCCATTTGATTCTAATTCAAACAACTGGACATTTTTAGGAATTTCAGGAATAATAGGACTTTTTTTTGGAGATATGTTTTTATACGAAGCCTATTTTTTAATAGGAGCGAGACTTTCTATGCTTTTTCTTACTATGACTCCTCTTATTGTAGGATTTTTTGGTTTTCTTTTTTTAGGAGAAATATTGACTCCATTACAAATAACAGCCATGTTTATAACATGTTCAGGAATACTTATGGTAGTTATAAAACCTAAAAATAAAAATTCAAATGAAAGAAAATTAAGTCCGAAAGGACTTTTGTTTATAAATCTTGCAGTGACTTTAGAAGCAATGGGAAATGTTTTTACTAAAATGGGAGCACAGAATTATGATGCAAGTTCATCAACACAGATAAGAATGATATGTGCTATGACTGTATTTTTATTTTATCTTACATTCAGGAAAAAATGGAATCAGATAATACATACAGCAAAAGATCTAAAGACTTTTGCTTTAATCCTTGCTGGAACAATAGTCTCAACTTCAGGAATAACATTTTTAGTAGCTGCCTTTAATAGAATAAATACAGGAGTAGCTTCTACAATATCATCAATGAGTCCTGTAATAATTATTCCAATATCTGTAATAGTGTTTAAAGAAAAGGTAAAATTTAAGGAAGTTCTAGGAGCGATAATATCTGTTCTTGGAATAGCACTTTTCTTTTTAAAATAAATCAAAAAATCTGCCCTGCTTTGATAAATTATTTTTATCAGCAGGGCAAATTTTATTTAATATTGTATTTTTTCATTTTTCTGTAAAGTGTAGTAAGTCCAATATTCATTTTTTCAGAAATATATTTTTTTCCATCAGTATCATTTCCATAAATAGAAAGGGCTTTTTCAATATATTTTTTCTCAATATTTTCAAAGTTATCAAGTGTCATATCTTCCTTAAGAATAACTTTATCAGCAGGAGAAGAAAGCTTGGAAGAATTGTTTAAAATATTTTCAGGAAGCATTTTTGTAGTAATTATTCCATCTTCGCTGCTCATATTAATCATAAGCTCAATGACATTTTCCAATTCCCTAACATTTCCAGGCCAGTTATATTCAGTAAGTGCCTCAAGAACTTCTTTTTCAATAGTATGTACAAATTTATCTGATATTTTATTATATTTATATATAAGATTATTTATTATAGGAATAATATCTTCTTTTCTTTCTCTTAAAGGGAGAATAGAAATAGGTATAACATTTAATCTATAGTATAAATCACTTCTAAATTTTTGCTCTTTTATGTTTTTCAAAAGGTCAACATTTGTAGCAGCAATTATTCTTATATCAAGATCGATACTTTTATTTGAACCTATTCTTTCTATTTTTTTATCTTGTATAACTCTTAAAAGTTTTGCCTGAAGATAAAGAGGCATATCTCCTATTTCATCAAGAAATATTACCCCATTATTTGCAAGTTCAAATTTTCCCATACGCCCATTTTGGTTTGCTCCAGTAAAAGCTCCTTTTACATATCCAAAAAGTTCACTTTCAAGAAGTGTATCAGGAATAGCAGAACAATTTATAACAACAAAAGGCTTATCTTTTCTGTTTCCTTGATTATGAAGGGAACGGGCAACAAGTTCTTTTCCTGTTCCACTTTCTCCAGTTATCAGAACAGTAGATGTACTGTCAGCAACTTTTTTTATATTCTCTTTTAATTGAAGAGTAGCTGGAGAATTTCCTATTATATTATTAAGATTTATTGTGTTGTCTGCATTTGCAATTTCAACAATACTGCTGTTAATTTTTTGAATATCATCAAAAAGAAGAGCATTTGCTTTTTTACTGTTTGGAAGAGCAAGAGGGATAACTTTTCCCGCAACAGTATATTCGTTATTTTCTATAAAAAGTTTAAAAACTTCTTCATTCATAATAGTTTCATTTTGACTTATTATTTTTACTTTTTTTCCTAGAACTGAAGAGGAAAGTGCAAGTTTTTTAAAGCCAATATTATTAATCATAAGAATAACATCATTACAGTCACTTACAAGAACACCATTTGTCATATTATTTAAAATCTGGTTAAGTGTTTCTTCTCTTTCTTTTTTTAAAGCTTCTTCTTGATATTCATAAAATTTTATACCTATAAATTCGGCAATTTGTTTTGTAAAATTAAGATAAGAATCAAGGGCATTAAGAATTTTTTCTTTTTGCTCATCGTTAAAGCAAACAAGCCCAAGAACACCAACAATTTCATCTCTGCAATAAATAGGTGTTGCAATTTCAAGCTTTTCACGGCAGTTATTTTTATCAAGACATTGGGAACAAAGGTTGTGCTGTCTAGGATTTCTGATAATGTTTGTTTTTCCTGTTTCAAGTGTGTTTCTATAAACACTTCCAAGAGCAAGAACTCCTTCAATATTTTTATAGAGTCCTGTGCCAGTAACCCTTCTCATGTTTTTATCAACTATCCCAACATCAACATTGATAAGACTGGTAATAACATTAGCATATTTTTTTACATGCTCTTTTATATCAATCAGGGAATTTTCCATTTGATCCTCCTGTTTTTAATATTCTAGAAATTATCTTTTAGTTTTCTTTTGTAAGCAGGTTTAATTCCAAGTTCCTCACGGTATTTAACAACAGTTCTTCTAGCTGTTTTTAAATTTTCTTTTTCTAAAATAGCTGCAATTTCATTGTCGTAAAGAGGTTTGCTTCTGTCTTCTTCAAGTATAAGTTCTTCAATTCTTTCCTTAATAAAAAGTTTTTTATTATTGATTATAAACATATCTTTAATTCTCTCTATTCCACGGTCAGTGAGGATATATTTATTTTTTATAGCTCTTGAAATAGTGGATTCATGGATTTTTAGTACAGAGGAAATATCTTTTAATGTAAGAGAATTTAATTTTCCTTCAGAATTTGAAAAATAAGAATATTGCTTTTCTAGAATAATATTTAAAATTTTTTCCAAAGTAGCTTGTCTTTTTTCAATGCACTTAATAAGATTTACTGCAGAGTTAAAATAATTTTTTTCTTCTCCTGTGATTTCTTGACTATTTTCCAGAGACTTAAGTTTTAGTTTAGGGATATTCTTTTCAGACATTATAACTTTATATTTCCCATCTATATTTTTAATTTCTGCATCAGGTTCTATAAATCTTATGTTGTCACCCATATAAAATCCTCTAGAAGGAAGAGGGTTTAAAGTTTTTATAATTTCTAAATATTTTATTACATCGTCAGTTGAGATATTAAGTTTAGAACATATAATTTCATATTTTGAAGAAGCTAGTTCTTGAAGAAAATTATTAATTATATATTCAAGTTTTGAGTCATTAATATTCTTTTTATGAAGTTGTATGATTAGACATTCTTCAAGATTTTTAGCTCCTATTCCAATAGGATCAAGAGTTTTTATAATCTTAATTGCTTCATCAATATATTTTAAAGGAAAACCACAGCCTGCTTTAAGTTCTTCTCTAGAAACAGGAAGAAATCCTCTTTTATCAAGATTATTAATGATAAAATTGCATAAGAATCTCATTTCTTTATTTATTTTTAAAAAACCTATCTGTTCTTCAAGAAAGTCTATGAGGTTTTTCTCTTTGCTTATAAAATCAAAAGGAGATGATTCTTCAGAATCATCACCTTGAGATTTATAGGTTCTTGTTGAAAAATCCACTTCAAGCATAGGATTTTTAGAGAACTCTTTTTCTATAAATTTTTCTAAATCTATAGAGGACATTTCAAGAACATTCAGGGAAAGTTTCATCTCCTGAGTCAGAATAAGTTTTAATTCCTGCTTTATATTAAGTGAAAAATCCAAGATATCCCTCCTCTATAAAATAAATTTTATTTTGATTTAATAAAAGACTGAGCAGCTTTTATTTTAGCAATAAGATTTTCAATTTTAGGATCTTTTTCTATTCCAGAAGAAGCAGGAACTCTTATTTCGTTTTCAGATGAAACATCAGGCATTTCTGCTGAAAGAGTTTCTTCTTCAAAATTATTATTTATATTTTCTTCAGATATATTTTCAGGAATTTCCTTAACAGTCTTATTTCCTGAAGGGAATTTATATGTATGTCCTATTTTAATACTTTGTCCGTCAGTAATTTCAGGATTTGCTGCTACAACTGCATCAACAGTAGTTCCATATTTTCTTGAAAGAGAATACAGAGTATCTCCTTTAACAACAGTATGTTCTATATAACCAGTACTGCTATTTTTTAAATCAGGAAGTTTTTTACTGTCTAAAGGATTTTTATTTGAAGTCATAATATAAGTCTGTCCAATGCTGATTGTTTTACCATCTTCTATTGAAGGGTTAAGAGCAACAATCTCTGGAACAGTAGTTCCATATTTTTTAGCAAGAGAGTATAAAGTATCTCCTTTAACAACAGTATGTGTTGTAAATTTTTCAGAAGTATTTTTTTCCTGTTCAGGAAGTTTTTGTACAGGAGTATCATCAACCATTACAATATCTTCTTTTTTTATAAGTTTATAGAATATTCTTCCTGCATCTCTTTTAGGTGCATCAAAATCAATTTTAAGAACTCCTATATTTTTTAAATTTTCTCCTGTCTGAACAATTACAGTTTCATTTATTATTAATTTCTCATCTAGAGCTTCTTTACTGTTTCCATCAATAATAAGATCAATTCCAGGAACAGATTCAGCAATAGCTGGACTTTGCCATTCTCTGTTTGTATCATTATTTATTCCAAGATTAGTAAGTGCAATTATAAATTCTGCTCCTTGAGACTTTAATTCTTTTACTGTTTTTGAAGCAGCAAGAATAGGCTCATCAATTGTAATAGTATCAAGAAGAGCTTTTTCATTATTGTATGTGTCAGGACTTACAAGTCCAAAGATACCGACTTTTACACCATTTATATTTTTAATAATGTATGGTGTAACAAAATCATGACCATCTTGTTTTTTTAAATTTGCAGCAAGAATTTTAAAGTTTGCTCTCATTTCAAGGGATTTTATATTTTTTTCTCCATAATTAAAATCATTGTTACCAAGAGTCATAGCATCAAGATTAAGAGCATTTAAAATTTTAACTATTGATTCTCCTTTGTCAGTCTCTGCAAGAGTACTTCCATAAAAAGTATTTCCTGCATCAAGATAAAGGACATTTTCTTTTCCAAATTCAGTTCTAGCTCTTTCAAGAATTGTAGAAAATCTTGAGTAACCAATTCCTGTATTAGATCCTCCTTCAGCTTGTCCGTTAGTATCTCCAAGGTGAAGTATAGTAAGTTCATAATCTCTTGGAGCAGAGATAACTTTACTTCTGTCTATGTTTCCTACAGTACATGCTGTTAAAGATAAAGTAAAAACTGCTGAAACAAGCAGTCTGATTGTTTTTTTCAAAATAGTACCTCCATACATTAATGTATATTTTTCTTTCTTTAATATTATACTATAATATTTTATTTTTATATATGAAAAATTTTCCTTAAAATAATTTGTGATGTTTTTTAAAAAAGAGTATAAACTTATAAAAAAGATAAAAACAGTTTGGAATAAATATGATATAATAGAAAGAAATAATTGGAGAAAAAATAAAAATATCCGGAGGAAAAAATGATTCTGAAAAAACGGTTTATTTCTTTTGTAATGATGTTTACCTGTATTTTTTTATCTGTTTTAGGAGATGAATATGGTAAAGTTTATACGAAAGAGGAAAAAATTCAGGCAATAGACAGACAAATAGAAGAGCTGATGAGAAAAAAAGCTGACCTTGAACTTATGAAAAAAAGGGTAGCAGAAAGTACCTTAGATTTAAATAAACCTGTTCCTCAGAATTATAGACCTAAAATAGCTCTTGTTTTAAGTGGAGGAGGAGCTAAAGGAGCTGCTCATATAGGAGTTCTTAAAGCTTTAGAAAAATATAAAGTTCCTGTTGATTATATTGTAGGCACAAGTGTTGGAAGTATAGTAGGTGCTATGTATTCATCAGGATATACTCCTGAAGAAATAGAAGATATAGTTCTAAATCTTGATTTTATGGATTTATTTTCAAATACAGAAGACAGGACTTTAAAAAATATTTCAGATAAAATTTCTTATGCAGAGAGACCAATAAAAATAAGTATAGATAAAAATAATGAGATTCATTTTCCAAAAGGATTTGTTGATGGAGAATATTTATATCTTGAATTTAAAAAAATTTTTGACAGAGCAGTGGAAATAAAAGATTTTGATAAGCTTCCTATCCCTTATAGAGCAGTTACAACAGACCTTAATACAGGAAAGGAAGTTGTTATAGGAAATGGAGATCTAGCCAAAGCAACTCTTATGAGTATGGCTATTCCTTCAGTAATAGTTCCTGTGGAGAATAAAAACAATTATTATGTAGATGGAGGAGTAATTGATAACTTTCCTATAACAGAAGCATTAAAAGAGAAAGCTGATATTATAATAGCAGTTGATATTACAGCAGATTCGGAAATAATAACTGATAAATCAAATGTAATAAGTGTAATTAATAAAGTTGCTACTTATCAGGGAGATGAAAGAACAAAAGAACAGAAGAATTATGCTGATATTTTGGTTGTGCCAAAAGTAAAAAATCACGATACACTTGATTTTGGAACTCTTCCAGCTTTAATAGAGGAAGGAGAAAAAGCAGGAGAACATTTTGCTCATATATTTAAAAATATAAGTGATGAAAAAAGATTTGAAGAATATAAAGAAAAAGCAGGAGAACTAAAAAATTCAAAAGTCAGAATAAATAATATAAAACTTGAAGGAGCAGAAACATTAAATACAGCAGCTGTAAAAAGCTTTATGCCTAAAAAAGAGTATCTGACAGTTGATGATATAAATTTATGGGCTCAGGAAATATATAATCTTTCTTATATAAATAGAGTTTTTTATACTGTAGAAAAAGATACAATAACATTTTCTGTAAAAGAAGATAATGGATATAAACTTATGGGAGGGCTTGGATATGTTTCAGATTATGGATCAATTTTAAGTGTGGATCTTGATATTCCTCGTCTTAACAGATACAATCAGAATTATATATTAAATTTTGAACTTTCAAAATATCCTAAGGTAAGTGTCAGAAATAAAATGAAATTTGGTGTAGGAGATATTCAGTTTGTAGGAGGATATGGAATGTCTTATGGAATGTCGCCGGTCTTTTTCTATAAAGAAGGTGATAAGGTCTCATCATATACATCAAATATTTTTAATGCTCAGATAGATATAGGAACAAGTATATTCAGAGATTATCTTTTTGGAATATCTACAGGCTATAAAAATCTTTATAGCAGTTATGACAGTGGAGAAAGAACAGACTTCACAGAAGAAAGTGTCAGAAATTACACATGGAGTAGCTGGTATATTCTTCATGATAGTATGAATAATGCTTTTTTCCCTTCAAGGGGAAATTTCAGTAATATAACTGGATTTTCAGGTATAGATATAGATAATCATAAAGAATTTGCAGGATATAATTATAAATTTGAAGCAGTTTTTCCTGTTACAAAAAAAATAAGCACTGGATTATTTGTTAAAGGTGGAAAAATTGATATAGCAGATATAGGTAAATCCTATGAAGAAATGTTTAAACTTGGAGGAGTAAGAGATACAAATACAGGTTTCAGAACAATGGGATTTTATGGTCTTCCTTATACAGGAATAATAACAGATGAGTTTTTCTCAGGAGGACTTTCTTTACAATATGAAATTGCAAGAAATTTATATCTTCTTGGAAAATATAATTTTCTTACTTATAATTCTGATGAATTTTTTTATCAAGAAAGAAGTCGTTTTGGAGAAGATTATTATAACGGGTATGGAGCAGGAATTGGTTGGGATACATTCCTTGGTCCAGTTGAAGCAGTGTTCACAAATAATATAGAGAATGATGAAATTCTTTTCAGTATATTTTTTGGCTACACTTTCTGATTTTGACCGTGCAATTTTAGAATATAAAAGTTGACAAAATATTTTATACTATAGTAAAATTTTAAAGTATGCTCATATATACTTGTGATTGGACAAGAGTTTCTACGGTTAACCGTAATTAACCGCTATGAGTTTTGCTCTTCCTCATCACTAATGTTTTTGGGTTAAAAACAATTAGGAGGTTTCTAAAAAAGAAATGAGAAATTATTCACCGTACCATATTGATGGTATACCAAAGTTATCAGAAGCAATACCTTTAGGTTTACAACATGTGCTTGCTATGTTTGTCAGTAATCTGACACCAGTTATTATTGTTGCAGGAGTATTAAATATTCCTTTGGATATTAAAACAAATATGATTCAGGCATGTATGCTTATAGCAGGAATCAATACACTTGTACAGGCATATACAATAGGACCTGTAGGGGCAAGACTTCCAATAGTTGTAGGAATAAGTTTTACTTTTGTGCCAGTTGCAATTTCAATAGGAACAAAGTATGGAATGGAAGGAATTTTAGGTTCAGTTTTAATTGGAGGACTTTTTGAAGCGTGTATTGGAATGTGTATGAAAAAAATAAGACGCTTTTTCCCACCGGTTGTAACAGGAGTAGTTGTTCTTTCAATAGGTCTTTCTCTTATTCCAGTAGGAATAAATAGTTTTGCAGGAGGAGTAGGATCTTCTGATTTTGGTTCTCTTATGAATCTTGGTTTAGGAGCGGCAGTTCTTACAGTAGTAATAATTTTAAAACAATTTACAAAAGGAATAACAAGTACAGGTTCAGTTTTTATAGGAACAGTTTTTGGATTTATAGTGGCTCTTATTTTAGGAATAACAGATCTTTCTCCTATAAAAGAAATGCCTTTTGTTGCTATCCCAAAACCTCTTTCTTATGGTTTTGCCTTTCATGCAGATGCAATATTTGCAATGATGATGATGTTTATAGTGTCAGCAGTTGAGACTGTAGGAGATATGTCAGGAGTTACGATGGGAGGAGCAGGAAGAGAAGTTACAGATAGAGAACTTTCTGGGGGAATTATGGCAGATGGTCTAGGATGTGTTCTTGCATCAATATTCTCAATACTTCCTACTACATCTTTCAGCCAAAATACAGGAATAGTTACAATGACAGGAGTAATGAGCAGATTTGTTGTAGGTGTAGGAGCTATGTTCCTGATAGCTGGAGCTTTTTTCCCAAAACTAGGGGCACTTTTAACAGTAGTTCCTTCGTGTGTAATAGGAGGAAGCTTGGTTATGATATTTGCAATGATATTTATAAGCGGAGTAAATCTTATTACAAAAGAGCCTTTAAGAGGAAAAAATGCAGTTATTCTTTCTGTATCTCTTGGAGTTGGATATGGTCTTGGAGCAGTTCCAAGTGCTCTTGTTAATTTTCCTGAAAGCATAAGACTTATTTTTGGTGGATCAGGAATAGTTGTATCAGCATCAATAGCAGTAATTCTTAATATCTTACTGCCTAATGATAAAAAATAGAGGAGGGGTGTCATTGTTTACTTTTACAAATTTTTTCGCAGCTTCAACAATAGAAGAAGCATATAACGAATTAATAAAAAACAGAAGAAATGTGATACTAGGGGGAACTTCCTATTTGAGAATGGGAAATACAAATTATAATACAGCGATAGATATTTCAAATGTAACTGATATAGATAAAATAATTGAAACAGAAGAAAATTTTGAAATAGGTGCTATGGCAAGTTTTAGACAGCTTGAAACAGATAAGGATTTATATGAATGGTTTCCTGTAATATCTCATGCAGTTGAAGATATAGTTGGAGTTCAACTAAGAAATAATGTAAGAATTGGAGCTACAGTTTTTACAAAACATGGTTTTTCAGATTTAATAACAGCTCTTTTATGTCTTGATACTTATGTTGTTCTTTATAAAGGTGGAGTTTTAAGACTGGAAGATTTTTTAAATGAAAAAGAAATAAGAAAAGATATTCTTGTAAAAATTACTATAAAAAAAGAAAAATTAGTATCTTCTTTTAAGTGTGTCAGAAAAAGCAAGGCAGATTATTCAGTTCTTAATATGGCAGTTTCAAAAAATGAAAATGGCAATATTAGAATATCTGTTGGAGCAAGACCTGGAAAAGCTGTTCTTGCTCATGAAACAATGAAATATCTTTCTGAAAATTCTGATGTAAAGTCAGCCTCTGAAATAATGAGAAGAGAAATAAAGTTTAGAAGCAATATGAGAGGAACTGAAGAATACAGAAGACTTTTAAGTGCTGCTCTTCTTGAAAAGGCTTTAAAGGAGGTAGAATAATGATTTTAAATACAGTTATAAATAATAGAAAAAAAGAACTTTTAATAGATGCAGATGAATATCTTGTGGATACTTTAAGAAAAGCAGGATATTTAAGTGTAAAAAGAGGATGCGATACAGGAGCATGTGGACTTTGTACTGTACTTGTAGAAGGAAAACCTGTTCTTTCATGCAGTACTCTTTCAGCAAGGGTTATGAATAAAAAAGTAGAAACAATAGAGAATTATCCAAAAGAAGCGGAAATGCTTGCAAAACATCTTGCAGCAGAAGGAGCAGAACAGTGTGGGTTCTGTGCTCCAGGTTTTGCTTTAACAGTTATAGCTATGTTAAAAGAATTAAAAGATCCTTCAGATGAGGAAATTCTTCATTATCTTAATGGAAATCTTTGTAGATGCAGTGGATATGCTTCACAGTTAAGAGGTATAAGAGCCTATATGAAAGAGGTGATGGAAAGTGAAAATAGTAAATAAACCTACACCTAAAATTGATAGTATAAATCTTATAACAGGTAAACCTGTTTATACAGATGATCTTGTTTTAAATAATAATACATTAATAATAAAACTTTTAAGAAGCCCATATGCCTATGCAAAAATTAAATCAATTGATAAAAAAGCAGCGATGCTTGTGCCAGGAGTAGAGGGGATATATACTTTTGAAGATGTACCAAAGACAAGATTTACTTCAGCAGGACAAAGTTATCCAGAACCATCTCCTTATGACAGAAGACTTTTAGATGAGTATGTTCGTTATGTGGGAGATCCTGTAGCAATAATAGCAGCAGAAGATGAAAAAACAGCTTTAAAAGCTATGAAACTTATAAAAGTAGAATATGAAGTTTTAGAGCCTCTTCTTGATTATGAAAAAGCGACAACATCAAATATAAAAGTTCATATGGAAGAAGCACATACAAATTATGATATAGGATATAACAGAAGTAAAAATCTTGCATCTCATCTTTTATATACTAAAGGAGATGTTGAGGCGGGACTTTCAGAAAGTGATGTTGTTATAGAAAGAACATATCGTACTCAGGCACAAATTCAGTCAATGATGGAGACATATCGTTCTTATAGTTACTATGATGTTAACGGAAGATTGACTACAATAGCTTCAACTCAGATTCCTTTCCATGTAAGAAGACATCTTGCAAGAATTCTTGGACTTGATGCCAGCAAGATAAGGGTTATAAAGCCAAGAATAGGTGGAGGATTTGGAGCAAAACAAACAATGGTTTGTGAAATGTACTCAGCTTTTGTTACAATGATGACTAAAAAACCTTCAAAAATAATTTTTACAAGAAAAGAAACTCAAGTTTGTGGAAATACAAGACATGCAATGACTCTTAATGTAAAAATAGGTTCAGATAAAGAAGGAAATATCAAAGGAATAGATATAAAAGTAATATCAAATACAGGTGCTTATGGGGAACATGCCCCTACAGTAACAGGGCTTGTATCTTTCAAAACTTTCCCTCTTTATGAAAAAATTCCAATGAGAATGGAAGCTGATGTAGTGTATACAAATACAATGGTTGGAGCTGCATTCAGAGGATATGGAGCTACACAGGGAACTTTTGCTGTAGAATCAGCAGTTAATGAACTTGCAGAAATTTTAAAAATTTCTCCTGTGGAAATAAGAATGAAAAATCTTGTTGAACCTGGAAAAGATAGTTATATAGCAAGTGGAAGTGTAAAAAGATGTATAGAGATAGGTAAAGAGAAATTTAATTGGGACGAAAGATATCCAAGAAGAGTTATGCCTGATGGAAAAATAAGAGGGTGTGGAATGGCTGTAACAATGCAGGGTTCAGGTATTGCAGGAGTTGATACAGGATCAGCAACTGTAAGACTTAATGATGCAGGAAACTTTACAGTTCAAGTTGGTGTAACAGATATGGGACAAGGAAGTGACACTGTTATGACAATGATGGCAGCAGAAGTTCTTGAAGTTCCTATGTCTGAAATAATAATAAATACAAGTGATACAGATGTTTCTCCTTATGATCCAGGAGCATATGCTTCAAGTGGAACTTATGTAACAGGAAAAGCAGTTGTTCTTGCATGTGAAAAAATGAGAGAAGAAATTTTAAAAACAGCATCTGTAATTTTAGAAATTCCAAAAGAAGATTTAATTTACTGTGGAGATCATGTTGAAAATGCAGATGGAACAAAATCAGTAACAATTAAAGATTTAGCAATGAAGTCAGTTTCTTTTGATTTAAGAAATCAGCTTACAACTTCAGCAACTTGGGGAAGTGAAACATCTCCTCCTCCTTTCGTAGCAGGATTTGCAGAAGTAGAAATAGATCCAGCAACAGGAGTATGTGAAGTTTTAGATATTCTTTCTGTAGTTGATTGTGGAACACCAGTAAATCCAAGTGCAGCAAGAGTTCAGGTAGAAGGAGGAATGGCTCAGGGAATAGGTCTTGCTCTTTATGAAAATATTCTTTTTGATGAAAAAGGAAGAGTAATGACAGACAGTTTCATGCAGTATAAAATTCCTTGCAGAAAAGATTTACATAAAATGGATGTTGAATTCAGCAGAAGCTATGAAGAAACAGGTCCTTTTGGGGCAAAATCAATAGGAGAGGTAGTAATAAATACTCCAGCTCCAGCTATAGCTGCAGCTATAAAAAATGCAGTTGGTATTAATTTCAGAAAACTTCCTATAACTTCAGAAGATATTCTTATGGGAATTTTAAAAAAATAATTTAATATAATTTATAATAAAAAACCGGTATACTTTTTTATAATTTCATCCAGTGCCGGTTTTTTACTTTTACAATATTTTAAAAGTTAAAGATAAAAAGCAGACACTGGAACATTTACAGGAGGTAAAATGACACAGTTTACAAAAAGAAATATTTATTTAGTGATAGGATTTATGCTTATAATCTTTGGAAGATATATACCTCTTCCAGATGGAATGCAGCCTTCAGGTATGAATGTTGTAGGAATATTTGCAGGAGTTCTTATTTTATGGCTTACAGTTGCTATTGATTGGCCAAGTCTTTTATGCATAGGAGCTTTGGGGCTTGTACCTGAAATAGGTTTTAAACCTATTTTTGCAGCTTCATTTGGAAATGAGACTATTATTTTTCTTATATGTACTTTTATGTGTACTTATGCTCTTTCAGAAACACCTTTTTTAAATAGATGTGCCTTGTCATTTATAACAAGTCCGGCAGCTAAAAAAGGGCCATGGCAATTTGTAATTTCTTTTTTTGCAGCTGTTATATGCATAGGATGTTTTGTATCTCCTACAGTATTATTTGTAGTTTTTCTTCCAATAGTTGAAAAAATAAATGAAATTTTAAAACTTAAAAGAGGAGATAAAATTGCAAATATGCTTATGATGGGATTGGCTTTTTGTGTATCAGTATCAGCTGGTATGACTCCTATAGCTCATGTCTTCAGTATTATGGCAATGGGATTTTATAATACTGCAACAGGTTTAAGCATAGGGTATGGACAGTATATGGCATTTGCGGTTCCTGTGGGAATATTAAGTACAGCTTTTCTTGTTTTGATTTTCAGATTTATTTTGAATCCTGATATGTCAGAAATAAAAGATATAGATATATCTATTTTAAAAAAAGAACTAAAACCAATGGATAAAAAAGAAAAAATGATTTTACTTGTATTTTGCTTTATTGTTATTTTATGGGTGCTTCCAAGTCTTTTAAAAGATGTAGTTCCAGCTGTTATGAAAATAAGCAAACTTGGAACAGCATTTCCTCCAATTTTAGGAGTAATTATCTATTCAGTGATAACATTTGATAAAAAACCTTTGCTTAATTTTAATGAGGGAATGAAAAAAGGAGTGCAGTGGTCAAGTATTATTATGTGTGCAGGAACTCTTGCAATAGGAAGTGCAATGACAAATAAAAGTATAGGACTTACTCATTACATTATAGAAACTTTAAGCCCTATTTTAAAAGATGTATCTCCTATATTTTTAATAATAATTTTTACAGCATGGGCATGCATACAAACTAATTTTTCATCAAATATGGTTACAGTAACAGTAGTAACAACAGTGGCAGTTCCTCTTATACAAGCAGCAAATGGGACAGTTTCTTGTCCAGCTGTAGTTTCTATAATAGGAATGATGTCAGCTTATGCTTTTGCAACTCCTCCAGCAATGCCTCATGTAGCTATGGCAATAGGATCAGGATGGACAGACACAGGAAGTATGATGAAGCATGGATTTATTTTTATGTTTGTCACAATACTTATAACAGTTTTTATAGGTTATCCAATAGCAGCAGCTCTTATGTAAAAAAATAAAAACGGAACTGAAGAATTAATAAAATGTATTTAATCTTCAGTTCCATTTTTTATTGATTATAATTTTCAATAGCAGCTTTATTAAGCTGAATTGCTTTTTGGAGATTTCTGTTTAAATCTTTAAGTTTTTCCTGTTGAAGATAAAGGGCGTCAAGAGTGATGCTTTTTTTATCTTCAGAAAAAGTATTATAATCTTTTTCTAATTTTTTTAAAATCTCCAAAGATTTTTTATAAGTTTCAAGGTTATTTTCTTGTATTCTTATAATATTATCAATATCATTTTTTTGTATTATGCTTATATCTCCTGCAGCTACATTTTTTAGGATTTTACAACTTGCAATATATTCTCTTGTAAGTTTTTCACTTTCTTTGTACAGGTTTTCTGTTTCATCTATTGCTAAACTGGAAGCAAAAGAAGATAGGGTACAAAAGAAGAATAAAATGGAAAATATTTTTTTCATAGTTTCCTCCTTGATGAATAAATTCAATTAAAAAATTATACATTGAAAAGATAAAAGTTTCAAGGAATATAAAACAAAAGATAAGAAAATGTGATATAATAAACCTTGATTAGAAATTATCAGGAGAGTGTTTTAAATGGCATTACTACATGTAGAGAATTTATATAAAGGGTTTTCAGGAGAGACTCTTTTTAAAAATATAACTTTTTCAATAGATCAGAAAGATAAGATAGGTGTTATTGGGGTAAATGGAGCTGGTAAAACAACTCTTATAAAAATGATGCTTGAAATAGAAGAAAATGATGTAGATCCTTCAACAGACAGAAGAGGGACAATATCAAAAAAAGGAAATCTTAAAGTAGGATATCTGTCTCAAAATATAAATCTTAATTATGAAAATACAGTTTTTGAAGAACTTATGACAGTTTTCAGTTCAGTTCTTGAAGATTATAAAAAAATTCATGAACTTAGTTTAAGGCTTAATATTGAAGAGGAAAATTTTGATAAAATAATGGAGGAACTTTCTCTTGTTTCAACAAGATATGAACAGGCAGAAGGATATAGTATAGAATATAAAGTTAAACAGATTTTAAATGGATTAAGTCTTCCAGAAGATTTATGGAATGTTAAAATAGGAGATCTTTCAGGGGGGCAAAAATCAAGAACAGCTCTTGGAAAAATTCTTTTAGAGGAACCTGAGCTTTTAATACTTGACGAGCCAACAAACCATTTGGATTTAATTGCAATAGAATGGCTTGAAAAATTTTTAAAAGACTATAATAAAGCTGTTATGGTTGTATCACATGATAGATATTTTCTTGATAATGTAGCAAATAGAATATTTGAAATAGAAGGAAAAACTTTAAGAACATATAAAGGGAACTTTACAGATTATACTATTCAAAAAGAGGCTTATCTTTCAGGAGCAGTAAAAGCTTTTGAGAAAGAGCAGGATAAAATAAAAAAAATAGAAGAATATGTTCAAAGATATAAGGCAGGAATAAAATCAAAACAGGCAAGAGGGCGTCAGAAACTTTTAGATAGAATGGAAAAAATGGAAAATCCAGTTTTTTCAAAAAGAAAAATGAAGCTTAAATTTGAAATAGAAAGACCAAGTGTTGACAGAGTTTTGAAAATAGAAAAACTATCAAAGTCTTATGATGGAAAAAGATTATTTAAAAACTTAAATCTTGAAATATTCAGAGGGGAAAGAGTAGGAATAATAGGAAAAAATGGAGTTGGAAAATCAACTCTTTTAAAAATAGTAAATGGCCTTGAAAAAGCTGACAGTGGGACAGTTACAATAGGAGATAAAGTAACTATTGGATATTATGATCAGAATCATCAAGGGCTGGATTTTAAAGCAACTATTTTAAATGAATTTCTATATAATTATCCCATGAGTGAAGAAGAAGTAAGAACTCTTGCTGGAGGATTTTTATTTCCTGAAGACGATGTAATGAAAACAATAGGTTCTTTAAGTGGAGGAGAAAAAGCAAGAGTTACTCTTATGAAACTTATTCTTAAAAAGGCTAATTTTTTAATACTTGACGAGCCTACGAACCATTTGGATATTTACTCAAGAGAAGTTTTAGAAGAGGCTTTAGAGGATTATGAGGGAACAATTCTTGTAGTTTCTCACGATAGATATTTTTTAGAGGGAATAGTAAATACAATATATGAAATAACAGAAGATGGAGCAGAAAAGTTTAAGGGAGATTATGAAGCTTATTGTGCTCAGAAAAAAAATATAAAAGAAGAAAAAGTTTCTGATGGTATAAATGATTATGAAGAACAAAAAAGAATAAAGAATAGAATTTCTTCTCTTGAAAAAAAATATATAGAAGTTGAAAAGGATATAGAGAAGCTTGAAAATAAAAAAGAAGTAGCTCAAAAAGATTATGAACTTGCAGGAAAAATTAATGATTTAGAAAAATTATTAGAGATACAAAATCGCCTGGATTCCTTAGATAATGACATCTTGAACAAGATGGAAGAGTGGGAATCCATTGAAAATGAACTAAAAACTTTAAAAAATACTTTGTAAAAATTTTTAAAATATGCTAAAATATCATCTGCTATATAATAGATTAGTTTGACTTTTTATTGGGGGAAGACTATAATATCTAAGTTATATAATAATATAAAAATATAAAAAATTTCGGAAGGAGGGTAAAATGCCTACTTTAAATCAATTAGTAAAAAAAGGAAGACAAACTTTAGAAGAAAAAGGAAAGTCACCAGCATTACAAGGAAACCCACAAAGAAGAGGAGTTTGTGTTAGAGTATACACTACTACACCTAAAAAACCAAACTCAGCTTTAAGAAAAGTTGCCAGAGTAAAATTAACTAACGGTCTAGAAGTAACTTGCTACATTCCAGGTGAAGGACACAACTTACAGGAACACTCAATCGCTCTTATAAGAGGTGGAAGAACTAAAGACTTACCAGGGGTTAGATACAAAATTATAAGAGGAGCTCTAGATACAGCAGGAGTTAACAACAGAAAACAATCAAGATCTAAATACGGTGTAAAAAAAGCGTAATTAATTAGGGAGGTGAACAGTTTAAATGTCAAGAAGAAGAGCAGCAGTTAAAAGAGATGTATTACCTGATTCAAGATATTCTGATAAGGTAGTTACTAAAACTATAAATGCATTCATGGTAGATGGAAAAAAATCATTAGCAGAATCTATATTCTATTCAGCAATGGATTTAATAAAAGAAAAAACTGGTAAAGAGGGGTACGATGTATTCAAACAAGCTTTAGAAAACATTAAACCTCAAGTTGAAGTAAGATCAAGAAGAATCGGAGGAGCTACTTACCAAGTTCCAACTGAAGTAAGATTAGAAAGACAACAAACTCTAGCTTTAAGATGGCTTGTTACTTATACAAGAGAAAGAAAAGAGTATGGAATGGTTGAAAAGTTAGCAGCTGAATTAATCGCAGCATCTAACAATGAAGGTGCAACTGTTAAGAAAAAAGAAGATACTTATAGAATGGCTGAAGCTAACAGAGCATTCGCACACTATAAATATTAATTTTGTAATTTAGCGTAGATAACGAGGAGGAAAACACTAAATGGCTAGACAAGTTTCATTAGAAATGACTAGAAACATTGGTATCATGGCTCACATTGACGCTGGTAAAACTACTACTACTGAAAGAATTCTTTTCTATACAGGAATTAACCACAATATAGGAGAGACTCACGACGGTACAGCAACAATGGACTGGATGGAACAAGAGCAAGAAAGAGGTATTACAATTACTTCTGCTGCTACAACATGTTTCTGGAAAAATCATAGAATAAATATAATAGACACACCAGGACACGTGGACTTTACAGTTGAGGTTGAAAGATCTCTAAGAGTCCTAGATGGTGCAGTTGCAGTATTCTCTGCAGTTGACGGAGTTCAACCTCAGTCTGAAACTGTATGGAGACAAGCTGACAAATATGGTGTACCTAGAATGGCATTCTTCAATAAAATGGATAGAATCGGAGCAGACTTTAAAATGTGTGTTAACGATATAAAAGAAAAATTAGGAGCAAATCCTGTACCTATCCAATTACCAATCGGAGCAGAAGATGCTTTTGAAGGAATAGTAGACTTAATTGAAATGAAAGAAATAGTTTACTTAGATGATAAAGGTCAAAATATTGAAGTAAGAGATATAAGACCTGAATTAGCTGATGAAGCTGAAGCAGCAAGAGAATTCATGATTGAATCTGTTGTTGAATGTGATGATGAATTAATGGAAAAATACCTTGGTGGAGAAGAAGTTTCTAATGATGAATTAAGAAAAGCTTTAAGAGCTGGAACAATTGGAAACATGATTATCCCTGTATTATGTGGAACAGCATTTAAAAACAGAGGTATCCAACCATTACTAGATGCTATCACTGCATATATGCCTGCACCTACTCAAAAAGGTGTAATTAAAGGAACTGATGTAAAAGATCCTGAAAAGGAAATTGAATTACCAATCGGTGACGATGCTCCATTTGCAGCTTTAGCATTTAAAGTTATGACAGACCCATTTGTTGGAAGATTAACATTCTTCAGAGTATATACTGGTGTTGTAGAAAAAGGATCTTATGTTCTAAACTCTACTAAAGGTCAAAAAGAAAGAATGGGAAGACTTCTTCAAATGCACGCTAATAAAAGAGAAGAAAAAGAAATCGTTTATTGCGGAGATATCGCAGCAGTAGTAGGATTAAAAAATACTACAACAGGAGATACTCTTTGTGATGAAAAGAACCCTATAATTCTTGAAAAAATGGAATTCCCAGATCCAGTTATCTCTGTTGCAGTTGAACCAAAAACTAAAGCAGACCAAGAAAAAATGGGAATTGCACTTGCAAAACTTGCTGAAGAAGACCCTACATTCAGAGTTAAATCTGATGAAGAAACTGGTCAAACAATCATTTCTGGAATGGGAGAACTTCACCTTGATATCATCGTAGACAGAATGAGAAGAGAATTCAAAGTTGAGTCTACAGTTGGTAAACCACAAGTTGCTTACAGAGAAACAATTACTGCTTCTACTGAGCAAGAAGTTAAATATGCAAAACAATCTGGAGGTAAAGGACAATACGGACATGTTAAAATCAAAATTGAACCTAACCCTGGAAAAGATTTTGAATTTGTTAACGAAATTACTGGAGGAGCAATTCCTAGAGAATATATCCCTGCAGTAGAAAAAGGATGTAAAGAAGCTCTTGAAAACGGAGTTGTTGCTGGATATCCACTAGTTGGAGTAAAAGTAACTCTTTATGATGGATCATACCACGAAGTTGACTCATCAGAAATGGCATTCAAGATTGCAGGATCTATGGCTATGAAACAAGGTGCTGAAAAATGTAAACCAGTTATTCTTGAGCCAATATTCAAAGTAGAAGTAACTACTCCAGAAGAATATATGGGAGATATCATCGGAGATATCAACTCAAGAAGAGGTATGATAGGTGGTATGACAGACAGAAACGGAGCTAAAATCGTTAATGCAAAAGTACCTTTATCAGAAATGTTCGGTTATGCAACTGACTTAAGATCTAAATCTCAAGGAAGAGCAAACTACTCAATGGAATTTGAAGAATATGTAGCAGTTCCAAGAGCAATTCAAGAAGAAATAAAAGCTGAAAGAGGAAGATAATAACTTTCTTTAGCACTAAATAAAGATAACAAGAACTAAGCCCGGTACATCTGTACTGGGCAGAAAATATAAAATTTTAAATTAAAAAATTTAGGAGGAAAAAATGGCAAAAGAAAAATTTGACAGAAGCAAACCCCATGTAAACATTGGTACAATAGGTCACG
>NZ_JADYUD010000019.1 GCF_021531595.1 Fusobacterium perfoetens | reverse complement strand
CTTCTCCTTTTTCATTTCCAATTCCACAGACAAATTTTGTTCCCCCAGCTTCTATTCCACCAATTATCATAAATCCTCCATTATATTTCATAAAATTCTATTTTTTCTACTTTAATGTTATTACCTTCAAGAATTATATTTTCAGCATCTTTTTCTGGATAGATATTTGCTGTAAAAACTTCTTCTCCGTTATTTAGATAAACTTCAATAGATGAAGTATCACTAAAAATACGAATTTCTTTTAATGTATCTAAAACACACTTTCTAATTCCTTTATATCCTCTTCCAGACTTTTCTCTGTCTAATATAAATAATTTATTTTTATATTCATATTTCAAAACAGTCTTATTATTTTCTCCAGCTCTTATATTCAAAATTAAATCTGAATTCAGTTCTTCTAATTTTAAAATTATTTCATAAGTAATTCCTTTTATATTAAATTTTTCTAAATTTACCTTTCCATTAACTTCTAAATTTTCAATTGTAATCTTATTTTTTCTAAGTTTCTGTAGATTAGTGTGTGGTCTTTGATATAATTTATTATTTTCTATTTCTATAATTCTTGGAAGTGTAAGTGAATGTATCCATCCCTCTTCAACACTTGGATGTTCCAGTTCTTCTGGCATTCCCATCCATCCGAACATAATTCTTTCTCCGCCTTTTCCAATAAAAGATTGGGGAGCATAAAATTCAAATCCTCTATCTAATTCAATAAAATTATTTTTTTCTGTCTCTTTTATATTTCTCAAAATATATCCTGATTGATATCTATTGTTATATAATATTCCATTTGCTGTTAATCCTTGAGGTGAGAAAATTAATACTCCTTGTTTATTTACTTCATAATAATCTGGACATTCGCACATATATCCAAATTCTCCTTTTATAATTTCTTGTTCAAATTTCCAAGTAAAAAGATCTTTTGAACTATATAATAATATTGTTCCAGTTAAATTTTCTCTTTGAGCTCCTAAAACAACATAGAATTTTCCATTTTTTCTAAGTAATTTTGGATCTCTAAAATGTCTGGTATATCCTTTTGGAATGTCATTGTTGTGTATCACTGGCCCTAATTTTTTAAAGCTTATTCCATCTTCTGAAACGGCTAAACATTGATAACTTTCTCTTACACCATTATTTTTTACATTTCCAGTATACATCAAATAAAGTTTTCCATCTTTTTCTATTGCACTTCCTGAATAACAACCATCTTTATCAAACCAATCTGTTGGTGCTAATGCTATTGGAAGTTTTTCCCAGTTTATTAAATCTTTGCTTTTTATATGTGCCCAGTTTTTGAAGGTGTGTTCACAGCTTTTAGGATTAAGCTGATAAAATACATGATATTCGCCTTTCCAAAATATAAGACCATTTGGATCATTTACAAGTCCTTTTTCAGCTTCTATATGAAATTTATTTTTCCACATTTATTTTTCCTTTCTTACAAGTATCTTTGTAAAAATCATTCCTACACCCATTCCAACAACTATCATAGCTAAATATCCAAGTAAATTATTTCCTAAATATGCTGGTATTGCAGGAATAAATGTAACTCCCATAACTGAAGGTGCTACTTTAAATATCATTGCAAATATCCCAGCTGCAGCTCCTCCAATCATTCCTGATAAGAATACTTTTGAATTAGTTAATGTAACTCCAAATAATAATGGCTCTGTTATTCCGAAGAAACAAGGAACTATTGATGAGAATTTTAAAGCTCTTTCTTCTCTATTTTTTATAGACATTGTATAAGCAATAGCTGCTCCAGCCTGTCCAGCCATAGAAGCTGTTATTAAAGCATTTAATGGATTTATTCCTTTACTTGCTAAATAACTAGTTTCTACTATCATAAGTGAGTGATGTAATCCTGTAACAGTTAAAGCTTGCTGAACTCCACCAAAAATTGCTCCTCCTATCCCAAAAGGTAATCCTATTATTCCTTGAATTAAACTCATTACCAAATCTTCAATTAATGTGAAAACAGGTCCTATTATAAAGAATGCTCCCAGCATACCAATAATTATTGTTAAGAAAGGTGTAAATACTAAATCAACTACACTTGGCATCCATGATTTTATCCATTTTTCTATATATGATCCAACTATTCCCACTATTAATGCTGGTAATATTGTTCCTTGGAATCCTTCTATACTAAATATCCATAATTTTAATGGGATTGCATTTCCACTGGCAACATCCCAAGCATTTGGTAACATTGG
The DNA here is from genome assembly GCF_021531595.1 of Fusobacterium perfoetens. Classification (NCBI taxonomy): domain Bacteria; kingdom Fusobacteriati; phylum Fusobacteriota; class Fusobacteriia; order Fusobacteriales; family Fusobacteriaceae; genus Fusobacterium; species Fusobacterium perfoetens. Next base: position 32,912 of record NZ_JADYUD010000019.1, on the reverse strand, counting down.
AGCTATTAGCATTAATCCTAATACCATTCCTATTGCTGGAGTTCCACCAAATCTTTTGAAAGCTGACCAAACTACTAGAGCTGGTAAAAATATGAATACAGTATCAGTGACAACTTGTGTCATGGTTAAAATTTCTGGTGAAAACTTCATTCCAAGTTGTAATAAAAATCCTCTTAATCCCATACATAATCCTGTAGCAACTAATACTGGAATTAATGGTATAAATACATCTGCTAAAGCTCTTAAACATTTTTGGAAAGGATTTAAATTAGCATATCCTTCTTGTTTAGCCCCGCTTGTTTTTATATCTCCAATGTTTAAAATATCAAAAACTTTATTAACTTTTCCTGTTCCAATGATTATTTGATGTTGTCCTGATTGATAAAAATATCCACCAATTTCTTTAATAGTTTTTAATCCTTCTGCGTTAACTTTTTCATTATCTTTAGCTACTATTCTTAATCTTGTTGCACAATGCTCCATTACAGATATGTTTTCTTTTCCGCCAATATTCTTTAATATTTCTTCTGCTACATTATTAAAATCCATTTCTTCCTCCAGTTTTAATTTTTTATGGTATCGTTCCCATATAATAAAAGATAATATTTTTTTTAATAAATGTCAATATTTTTTTGAATTTTTTTATATTTTTTATTTTTTGTTTTATTTAAAAACATGTATAAAAAAGAATTTTAATTTTTTTATATATGATGTATAATGAAATTATAAATATGAATTTAAGGAGATTTTTAAATGGAAAAGAAACTTACAATACTTGATATTGCTACACTTTCTGGAGTTGGAAAAAGTACAGTTTCTAGATTTTTTAATAATGGTTATGTTAGTCAAGAAGCAAGAGAAAAAATTCAAAAAGTTATTGAAGAAAACAGTTATGCTCCTAATGTTTTTGCTAGAGGAATAAAAGCTAAGAATAATAAATTTATTGGGATAATTGTACCTTGCTTAGATTCAAACACAACTTCAAATATTCTTATGGCTTTAGATAGTACTTTAAGAGTTGAAGGCTATACTCCTTTAATTATAAATACTAATCATAACATTGAATTAGAAAAGGCAAATCTTGAAAACTTATGGCGTTTAAATGTTGAAGCTATAATAGTTATTGCTACAGAAGTTACACAGCAACATAAAGATTTTATAAAAAGAACTAAAATACCTACTGTTTTTGTAGGACAAATATGTAGTAATGGTTTTTCTATAGTTAATCATGAAAGTGCTGCTGGAAAAAAGATGGGTGATTATATAGGGAAATCTGGATTAAAAAATATTCTATATATTGGAGTAGATGAAAAAGATATAATGGTTGGTAAAAATAGAAGAGATGCTGTCTTTAAGGTGCTAGCTAAATACGATGTGAATATCACCGAGATAAAAAGTGATTTTACCTTTGAAACTACTGAAAAACTTATATTAGAATATTTAAAGAATAACAAACCTGATTGTATCATATCTGCTACAGATAATATGGCATTTGGTGCTATAAAAGCTATTCATTCTTGTGGTTTTAATATCCCAAAAGATATTTCAATAGCTGGATTTGGAGGGTATAAGGTTTCTGAGATTATTTCTCCAAGGTTAACTACTATTAAATTTGACAATGAAAAAACAGGTAAAGAGGCTGCATATAGTATTATAAAATTAATTAATAATATTCCTATTCCTAAAATACAAAAAATTGAATTTGATTTTATTAAAGGAGAAAGTGTGAGCCATTTATCATTTTAAAAATATAACTTTTATTGGATAAAATAGAATATAAAGAAAGACTGAAAGATTTTCAATTTTCTTTCAGTCTTCAAAATAATTTAAAAGTTAATAAGTAATAGATGATAAAAATATAAAAATATTTATATTTTTATAAAATAATTGATTTATAATAGCCTTTTTGTCTGTGGTTATCTTTTACAGCATTTTCCAATGTTATCATAATTTCCATCAGGAGATATACAAACATCGTTTTCATCTAGAATTTTTTTATCGTAATCAATTTGTTCTTTTAATTTAGCAATATAATCTGTTAAAAGAGTAGCTTTTTCAGTGATAATTCTTTTTTGAGTATCATCTGTAGAAGTTTTAAATTCATCACTTTTAATAAAATTATTAAGTCTTTCTAATTTTAATGTTTCTTCCTCATATTCTTTTGTCATATATTTTAGATTTGTTTCAATTCCCATTTTATCCTCCTTAAAAAATTTAAGTTTAAATATTACACTATAATTATATCATTATATACTATTTTAGTCAACTATTGTTTTGATAAAATTTTGGAAAAAATAATAAAGACAGTTGTGTATATGAACTTACAACTGTCTTTATTTTTATATTATTTTTTATTTTTAATATATTCATTAATAGCCTGAGCAGCTTTTTTTCCAGCCCCCATAGCAAGAATTACAGTTGCTGCACCTGAAACAGCATCTCCTCCTGCCAAAACTCCTTCTCTTGAAGTTTTACCATTTTCATCAGCGACAATACATTTCCATTTATTGATGTCAAGTCCTTTGGTAGTAGAAGATATTAATGGATTTGGTGCAGTTCCAAGAGCCATAATAACAGTATCTGTTTCCATAATAAATTCAGAATCAGGTATTTCAATAAAAGAAGCTCTTCCTGAAGAATCAGGTTCTCCAAGTTTTGTGTGAATACATTTCATTCCTATAACATTTCCATTTTCATCAGCAAGAATTTCTTTTGGAAGAGTAAGAGCATCAATTATAATTCCTTCTTCTTTAGCATGATGTACTTCTTCAGCTCTTGCAGGAAAATCTTTTTCACTTCTTCTGTAAACAATGTGAGCTTCTGCTCCAAGTCTTTTTGCAGTTCTTACAGCATCCATTGCAACATTTCCACCACCTATAACAGCTACTTTTTTTCCTGCTTTTACAGGTGTATTATATTCATCAAGATAAGCTTTCATAAGATTTACTCTTGTAAGAAATTCATTGGCAGAAAAGACACCATTAAAATTTTCTCCAGGAATACCCATAAATTTTGGAAGTCCAGCTCCGCTTCCTATAAATACAGCTTCAAATTCTTTTTCATCAAGAAGATTATCTATAGTAAAAGTTTTTCCTACAATTTCATTTGTAGTAAAATGTACACCTAATTTTTTTATGTTTTCAATTTCCTTTTGAACAATTTTCTCTTTAGGAAGTCTGAATTCTGGAATTCCATAAGTAAGAACTCCTCCTGTTTTATGAAGTGCCTCAAAAACAGTGACATCATATCCCATCTTAGCAAGATCTCCTGCAACAGTAAGTCCAGCAGGGCCACTTCCTATAACGGCAACTTTATGATTATTTTTTTCAGGTTTTTCAACTTCAAAATCATGTTCAAGAAGATAATCTCCTACAAATTTTTCAAGTTTTCCTATTGCAACAGGTTCTCCTTTTATTCCTAAAACACATTTTCCTTCACATTGTGTTTCCTGAGGGCAGACTCTTCCACAAACAGCAGGAAGAGAAGTATATTTTGTAAGTATTCTGCCAGCTTCTTTTATATCCCCCTCTTTAATTTTTTGTATAAAAGAAGGAATGTCTATTGAAACAGGACAACCTTTCATACAAAGAGGATTTTTACAGTTAAGACATCTTGCAGCTTCTTTTTGTGCTTCTTCTAAAGTATATCCAAAAGTTACCTCATCAAAATTTGTAGCTCTTATTTTTGGATCTTGTTCTCTTACAGGGACTCTTTTTCCCTTTTCAAGACTTTCAAGGGATGAATTTTCATGTGAACAACACTGACAACCTTTAGCATGGTGAGTGTCTCCTTCTTTCTTTTCAAGGTAAGCTCTTCCCTCTTCTGTTTTATAAATCATCTGTCTTCTCATTGCTTCGTCAAAATTAACAAGATGTCCGTCAAATTCAGGTCCATCAACACAAGCAAATTTTATTTTATTTCCTACAGTAACTCTGCATGCTCCACACATACCTGTTCCATCAACCATAAGAGGATTTAAACTAACTGTAGTTGGAATATTGTATTCTTTTGTTTTCAGAGAAACAAACTTCATCATAATCATAGGACCTATTGCAACAACATGGTCATAATGTTTTTTCTGATTTTTAATAAGTTCGTCTATAAGACCAGTTACCATTCCATGGAATCCATAAGAACCATCGTCTGTGGCAATATAAACATTTCCTGCTTCTTTTTTCATTTCCTCTTCAAGAATAATAAGATTTTTAGTTTTTGCTCCAATAATAACATCAACTTTTATTCCTAGATTATTAAACCATTTAACTTGAGGATAAACAGGGGCAGTTCCCACTCCTCCAGCTACAAAAAGAATTTTTTTATTTTTAAGAGTTTTTATATTTTCGTGAAGAAATTCACTTTCTTGTCCAAGAGGCCCTGCAACATCTTGGAAGAAATCTCCCTCTTCAAGTTTTGCCATATCCTCAGTACTTTTACCTATAACAAAGAAAATAATAGTGACAGTTCCCTCTTTTTTATCATAGTCACATATAGTAAGAGGGATTCTTTCTCCGTGTTCATCTTTTTTTACTATAAGAAATTGTCCTGGTTTTGCTGATTCAGCAAGAGCTCTTGCTTCTATTCTCATAAGGCATATTTTTTCGTTCAGCCATTTTTTTTCTATAATTTTAAACATTTATTTTTCCTCCTAAAAACGGGATTCTCTTTATGAAATATTATATAATAATTTTTTTAAAAATAGAATATAATCAATCAAGAATAATTATATTTCCTGTTGAATTGTATATAAAATCATTATTTTCTGCTTTTAATTTTTCAATAAATTTATCACCAGTACAATGAGAAACTGCAAAAAATTTAATATCATTATCTTTAAAGTATTTAAGTACAGCTTCCATTCTTTTATCATCAGCTTTTGTTAAATGAAGTCCCCCTATGATACCATATATTTTTTTGCCTGTGCGTCTTTTTATATTTTCAACAATATTTGCTATCCCTATATGAGAACATCCACATATTATAATCAATCCATTTTTTGTATTAGCTGCAAGGACAATTTCATCTTCCATATTATCTAAAATATAATTATCATATATTTTTCTAAAATAATAGGTTACAGGAGTTTCAAAATCGTTTGTAGATTTAAAATTTGTAAAAAGAGTAATATTTTTAGAAAACTGAAAAGAATCTTTATTAATAAAATGAATTTTGACATTATGTTCAGCAAGGTACTTTTCATCAAAATTATTTCCTAAAAATTCATGAATAATATTGGTAATTCTATGTTTTTCCTGGAAAAAAGTTTTGTTTACATGGAGAGTGTAATCAGAGGAACAATTTTCAGTAAAAGTTCTAATACCTCCTGTATGATCAAAATGACTATGGCTTAAAACAATATCTTTTATATTTTTTAAATCTATATTCATTTTTTTAGCATTTTCAACAAATTCACCAGTTTTTCCAGTGTCAAAAATAAAACTTTTATCTTCGTCTTCAATTAAAAGAGAAAGTCCAAATTCATTTTTTAATCCACAGCATCCTTCTTTATTTTCTATTAAGGTTGTTATTTTTATACTCATTTTTATACTCCTTAAATAATAATTTATATAACATAAAAATTATATATCATTTTAAAAAATAAGAAAAGAAAAAACAATAAAGAAGCACAAAGAATATTTTTGTGATACAATAGACTTGCAATATAAATAAATTAATGTGTAAATTAGAAAATAAATTAAGGCAAAAGAGGTGCAATATGGAAAAAATAATAGGATTTATAGGAGCAGGAAATATGGGACAAGCTATGGCAGGGGGGATAGTTGCTTCTGGAATAGTTAAACCTGAAAATATAATTTTTTCAGATATATCACAGGAAAATTTGAAAAAAGCCTATAAAAAATATAGAGTAAAGACATCAAATTCTAATATTTTAACAGCTTCAATGGCTGATTTTCTTGTTCTTTCAGTAAAGCCTCATTTTTATGAAACAGTAATAGAAGAGATAAAAGATTATATAAAACCTGAAACAGTTATAATAACAATAGCAGCAGGAATAACATTAGAAAAATTAAAAAAAATGTTTGGAAAAAATATTAAAACCGTTAGAACTATGCCTAATACACCTGCAATGGTTGGAGAAGGAATGACAGCTGTCATTCCTAATGAATTTGTAACAGAAAATGAAATAAAAAAAGTTATGGAAATTTTAAATAGCTTTGGAAAAGCAGAAATAATAGAAGAGAGACTGATTGATTCAGTTATTGCTGTAAGTGGCTCTTCTCCTGCTTATGTATATATGATGATAGAGGCTATGGGAGATGCAGCAGTTGCTGGAGGAATGCCAAGAGAAAAAGCATATAAATTTGCAGCTCAGGCAGTTCTGGGAAGTGCTAAAATGGTTCTTGAAACAGGAATACATCCAGGAGAATTAAAGGATATGGTGTGTTCTCCAGGAGGAACAACTATAGAAGCTGTAGCTGCTCTTGAAGAAAATGGTTTTAGAAGCTCTATAATAAGAGCTATGAAAATATGTGAAGAGAAATCAAAAGAAATGTCAAAATAAATGGAGGTTTCTGTTATGGAAGATGAAGAAATAAAATATAATATAACTGATATTGATAAAAATTTTATTTTTTCTAAATTTTCTAAAAGAAAGCAGGAAAGTAACAAAGGTGATTATGGAAGATTTTTAAATATAAGTGGCTGCAGTGAATATATGGGAGCACCTGTTTTATCATCTCTTGCAGCTATGAGATGTGGAACAGGTTATGTAATACTAGCATCAACGAAAAAAGTTTGTGAAAGTGCAGGAGCAGCAAATTTGACAGAAGCTGTTATGCTTCCTTTAGAGGAAAATTTAAATGGAACAATTTCTGTTCTTGAAATAAATAAAATAAAGGAAAAAATAGAGAAAGTAACAGCAGTAGGACTTGGCAGTGGCTTGGGAGCAACAGTAGATGTTCATAATATTGTGTATGATATTATAAGAAATTCAGGTAAACCTATTGTTTTAGATGCAGATGGACTTAATGCAGTAGCATTGAGAATGGAGATATTTGCAGAAAAGAAAGCTCCGATAATTCTTACCCCACATCTTTTAGAACTTTCAAGACTAGCAGGGAAATCAATTGAAGAGGTAAAAAAAGACAGAATAAATTGTGCTTTAGAAATATGTCAAAAATATAATGTTATTGTTATTGTGAAAGATCACCGAACTCTTATAGTTTGTCCTGATGGAAAAATTTATAGAAATACAACAGGAAATTCAGGAATGGCAAAAGCTGGAAGTGGTGATGTATTGGTTGGTATAATAGGAAGTTTCTTGGCTCAAGGTATGAGTGCAGAAGATTCTGCTTTATGTGGAGTATATATACACGGGCTTGCTGGAGATTATGCAGCAGAAAAATTTTCAGAATATTTTATGCTCCCAAGAGATATTATAACTTCTTTGTCAGATGTTTTTAAAGAGATAGAAAAATATCAGTAAAAATATTTTAATACAGATGATATATTTATAAAATGATAAAAAAGAGGAAAATAAATCCTCTTTTTTTATTTTTACATAAGTTATGATTATAGTGATTTATTTTTTAATAATAAAATTTAAAATGGAACATATCGTTTTAAATTTTATCTAAAAATTTTTAAAAAATATAAAAAATTTTTTTAGATACAAGTAAACCTTAACCCCGTAAAACAAGGGATTACTTGTATGATACAAGTTAAAACCTAGTAAAAATCACTGTTGACAACACTTTTTATACATATTATACTTGTTGTAATAAGAATGATCATTTTTTAAAACCATGGGAGAAAAATATGTTTGAGATTAACAAACAAAGTGATGTACCTTTATACCAACAACTGATACACGAAGTAAAGAAATATGTAGATGCAAGAGTTCTAAAAGAAAATGACAAACTGCCTTCTGAAAGCGAAATATGCAGAGAATACAATCTTAGCAGAACAATTGTAAGAATGGCAATGAATGCTTTAGAAAAAGAAGGTTATATTTATAAACTAAGAGGGAAAGGGAGTTATGTTTCATCTCCTAAAATTTACCAGGATCGTTCAGGATTCAGTAAATTCTATGATGATATGAGAAGCCTTGGAAAAGTACCTGTCTCAAAAATATTATATGTAAAAGTAAAAGAACCTAATGAACATGTAAGAGCAAAAATGAATCTTGCAGAGGGGGATTTGGTTGTTAAACTTGTATGGATAAGATATGGGAATCAGGAGCCTCTTATTTATGAAACTATATATTTCAATTATTCAATGGTACAAGGTATTGAGAATATGGATCTCACAACAAAAAAATTATATGACATACTTGCAGATGAATTTGGAATAAAAGCAATTCAAGGAAAGGAATTATTTTATCCATGTAAAATAGGAGGTTCTGAAGCTAAACATCTTATGCTTGATGAAGGTGAGCTGGGAATGAAAGTTGAAAGAACAGTTTATCATGGAAATAAAATATTAGAGTATACGCAATCAACAGTCAGAGGAGATAGATTTGTTTACATGACAAGCTTTGCAGGATCTCTGAAAAAATAAGAATGGGAGGAAAAAATGACATTTATTACATTTGTATTAATAACAGCTTTAATAGCTTTCATTTCATGGCTTAAAACTAAAGGAGAGGATAACAGTGCTAAAGGATACTTCCTTGCAGGAAGAGGTCTTAGTGCTACAGTAATAGGATTTTCAATGGTACTTACAAGTCTTTCAACAGAACAGCTTGTAGGAGTAAATGCTTCTTCATACATAAGTAACTTTTCAATAATAGCTTGGACAGTTCAGTCAGTTATACCTTTATGTGTGCTTGCATTATTCCTTCTTCCAAGATATTTAAAAGGAGGATTTACAACAATTCCTGAGTTCTTTGAAGAAAGATATGACAGACAAACTAGACAAATTATGTCTTTGCTTTTCTTAGTAGCTTATACATTTGTAATGATTCCTGGTGCATTATATTCGGGAGCGATAGCATTCACTCAGATATTTGATGTTACAGGAATGTTTGGTGTAAGTTTTAATACAGCACTTTGGGGAGTTGTATGGCTTATAGGTATTATTGGAGGAATATATGCAATATTTGGTGGATTAAAAGCAGTTGCTGTATCTGATACATTAAATGGTTTTGCTCTTATAATAGGTGGAGCGATGATACCATTCTTTGCTCTTAAATATTTAGGACAAGGAAGTATGGCAAAGGGTGTTGAAGTAATAACAACAACTCATATTGAAAAATTAACAGCTTGGGGAGCAGCTGCAGATCCTGTGCCTTGGACAACAATATTTACAGGAATTTTAATAGTTAACTTCTTCTATTGGACAACAAACCAAGCAATTATTCAAAGATCTCTTGCAGCTAAGAGTCTTGCTGAAGGACAAAAAGGAATTTTATATGCTGGTGTGTTTTTATTATTCCTTCCAGTATTATTAAATGTTCCTGGACTGATTTCATTCCACATTTTTGGAGATGGATTAAAAAATATAGACCTTGCATATCCAACTCTTGTATCAAAAGTACTTCCTAAACCATTATTAGGGTTCTTTACAGCTTGCTTATTTGGAGCAATTTTAAGTACATTTAACTCATTTATAAATAGTGCTGCAACTTTATTCTGCTATGATATCTACAGACCAATATTTAAAAAAGATATTTCTGATGAAGATTTAATAAAAGTAGCTAAAATAGCAGGAACAGTAATTGCAATAGTTTCTATGATAATAGCTCCATTATTACAATACGGAACAGGTGGATTATTCCTTCTTCTTAAGAGATTTGCAGGATTTTTCAATATTCCTATAGTTGCTCTTGTTGCAGTTGGATTTTTAAACAAAACAGTTTCAGGGAAAGCTGCAAGAATTACAGTTCTTCTTCATGTAATATTATATTTCTCTTTAGTATGGATATTCAAAGTAAAAGTAAACTTTGTTCATGTAATGGGAAGCCTATTTGTATTTGACATAATAGTAATGTTTATACTTGGAAGTGTATTTAAAAGAGAAAAAGAATATGTTCCATCTGCAAAAAATAAATCAAATGTAGATTTAACAGATTGGAAATATGTAAGAGAATTTTCAGCATTACTTGTTTTAGGTTTATGTTATCTATATGCTATTCTTTCTCCATTAGGTCTTGCAGGAGGAAATGGTTTAGGTAAAATAACAATAGTCTTTGCAATATTAACAGCAGTAATTTTAGTTGTTTTAAATATGACAAAGAAAAAAGGAGAAGCAGTAAAATTAGAAACTGCAGAAGTTGAGTAAAAAATAAAAAATTAAATATAAAAATTATTTTGTTACTTTCTCTGAGAAATCAGAGAAAGTAACATTTGTCATTGATTAAGGGGGAAAAATAATGAATAATAATAGTATAGTCTATATATTATTAGATCAAGTAAGATTGGATATGCTTGGAACTTATGGGCATAAAATTGTAAAAACACCTAATATGGATGCTTTAGCTGCAGATGGAGTAAAATTTACAAATGCATTTACTCCAGCTTCTGTATGTGGACCTGCAAGAACATCACTTTTTACAGGACAAATGCCAAGTAATCACGAACTTATGAGAAACAGTGAAAAAGGTGGAGAAGGAGATCCTAAATTGGATAATCCAAATATAATTTCAGGAATGGGTGATTATGCAAATTACTTGATAGGAAAATGGCATGTAGGAAAAACAGTTCTTCCTAGAGATTTTGGATTCAGAGGACACAATTTTGATGGATATGGATATCCAGGAAGCAGAGTTTATAAAAATCTTGTATTTGACCAAGGACCAAAACAAGAACCTAGATATGCTGAATGGCTTAAAGAAAATGGATTTGAAATTCCTGAAGTAAGCAATAGTTATTTTGGAGAAAATCCTCACTTAAGAGTACAGGAACTTTGTGGGCTTCTTAGTGGAACAAGAGAAGCAACTCTTCCTTTCTTTGTAGTATCAGAAGCTAAAAAAGCTGTTATTGAAGCAAAAAAAGAAAATAAACCTTTCTTTATATGGATGAATTTCTGGGGACCTCATACACCATGTGTTATACCAGAACCATACTATTCAATGTATAAGCCAGAAGATGTTAATCTAGATGAAAGTTTTTACAATCCAATGAATGGAAAACCTCTTCATTATAAAGATATAGCAAAAATGTGGGGAGTTTGGGAAGCTCCTGAAGAAAGATGGAAAGAAATAATATGCAAATTCTGGGGATATATTACTCTTATTGATGATGCAATAGGTGAATTTGTAAAATTCCTAAAAGAAGAGGGATTATATGAAAGTCTGTTTATGGCAGTTACTGCTGACCATGGAGATGCAATGGGAGCTCACAGATTAATAGAAAAAGGGGAATTTATGTTTGATACAACTTATAGAATTCCTATGATAGTAAAAGATCCTAAATCATCAAGAAAAGGTGAAGAAGATGACAGCTTCGTATATCTTCATGACTTAACATCTACATGTTATGATGTTGCAGGAAAAGAAATTCCTGAATTTTTTGATGGAGAATCAATGCTTCCTATATTAAGAAAAAATAAAAGAAATGATAGAAAAGGAATTTTAGGACAGCTTGCAGGACATTTTGTATCTTTTGAGCAAAGAATGTGGAGAAGAGATGATTATAAAATTGTATTCAATGCAACAGATGTTGGAGAACTTTATGATGTAAAAAATGATAAAGGAGAAATAAACAATCTTTTCTATAATCCTGAATATGCAGATATAAAGAAAGAAATGCTTGAAGAGCTTTACAATGAAATGGTAAAAATAAAGGATCCACTTGCAAACTGGCTTTATAGAATAATAAATGAAATATAAAAAGCTTGCTAATTTTTTACAGTAATGGTATAGTCTTATAATAAAAGATGTATTATTATGGGAGGATGAAATGCTTTTAGGAAATTCTAAAAGTCCACTTTATTACCAATTAGCTGAAATAATAATTAATGAGATTAAAGAAAAAAATCTTAAAGAAAATGACAGAATATTAACAGAAAGAGAATACTGTGAAAAGTATAATTTGAGCAGAGCAACAGTAAGACAAGCAATTGCTTATCTTGAGAAAAAGGGATATATATATAAAATTCAAGGTTGTGGAACATTTGTTTCCTCAAGAATGATGAAACAGAAACTTCTTAAGTTTTATAGTTTTACAGAAGAAATGAAAAAACAGGGAAAAGTTCCTGAGTCAAAAATCATTTCATTTAGAGAAAAAGAGGCCAATGAAAAAATAGCTAAGGAACTTAACATAGATACAGGAGAAAAGATTTTTGAACTTGTAAGATTAAGGCTGGCTGATGGAGAAGAGGTTATGTATGAAAAGACATATATGCCTTGTAAAAAAATGCCAAATCTTTCAAAAAAAGATTTGCTAAAAAATCCATTATATGATATCCTTGAAAATAGATATAAACTTGTTTTCAGCAAGGCACTTGAAAGGTTTTCTGTGCTGAGTGCAGATAAAAAAACCTCAGAAATATTAAATATTTCTGAAGGAAGTCCATTGATTAAATTACAGAGATGGACATATACTGGAATAGAGATAGTAGAATATACAGTAAGTTCTGTTCGTGGAGACAGATTTGAATTTGAAGTAGAATTAGAAGAAAATTAAAAACCAGACAGATTAGTCTGGTTTTTACAGAAGCTAAAATTGGTACGGACAACATAACAATATTTAAAAATAGAAATATAAGGAGGAGTTATGTCTTACTTTGCAGGAATTGATATTGGGGGAACAAATGTTGAAATAGGTATTTTAAATGAAGCAGGAGATATACTTGGTAAAAAAAGTATTAAGACAAACTCAAAAAATGGAGCAGAAGATACATTCCAAAGAATATGGAATACAACAAAAGAATTAGCAGAAGAACTTAAAATTTCAGAAGATGAAATAGAAGCAATAGGATTGGGAATACCTGGTCCTGTAGTAAATAATTCTGTAGTAAAAATAGCTGCAAATTTTTCATGGAATAACGATTTTCCAGCAAAAGATTTAATGGAAAAAATTTCAGGAAAATTAGTTAAGGTTGGTAATGATGTTAAACTTATAGCTCTTGGAGAAAGTCTTTTTGGAGCAGGAAGAGGATATAAAAACAGTATAACAGTTCCAATCGGGACAGGAATAGCAGCAGGAATTATTGTGAATGGTATGATTCTTGAGGGAGCAGATGGTGCAGCAGGAGAATTTGGTCATGTAGTTGTAAATAAAAATGGATATAAATGTGGATGTGGTCTTACAGGATGTCTTGAAACTTATTGTTCAGCAACAGGAATAGTAAGAGAAGGAAAAAAAAGATTAGAAGAAAATCAGGATAATGAACTTTATAGAAAAATAAATGGAAATATTGATTCTTTAGAAGCAAAAGATATATTTGATCTTGCTAAATCAGGTGATAAATTTTCTATGGAGATAGTTGATTTCTTCTGTGAATATATGGCAGAAGGAATTGGAATGCTTCTTAATATAATTAATCCTGAAATTATTATATTCTCAGGTGGAGTTGCAAAAGCAAGAGGAATACTTCTTGAGGGAGTAAAAAAATATTTACCTAAATATGCATTAGGAATGACAATGGAAAATTTAAAATTTGCTTTCGGAGAATTAGATGAAGAAGCAGGAATAAAAGGAGCAGCAGCTCTTGTAATAAATAAAAAATAATAAATTTAAATAAAAAGGAGAGAAAAATGGATTTTAAAAGTTGCGTAACATGGAAAGAAATAACTCAACAACCAGCTATTTGGAAAGAAGAAGTTGAAATAGTAAGAGAAAATCTTAAAGCTATAGGAGAATTTATTGAAGGTGTAAAAGCTGATAAAGTTAAAGTTATATTTACAGGAGCAGGTTCTTCTGAATTTGTTGGTAATACACTTTGCTCTTATGTAAACAGTAAAATAGATATAGATGTATTATCAGTTCCAACAACTGATATAGTATCTATGCCTGAACAGTATTTAGAAGCAGACACAGCTACAATTCTTGTATCTTGTGCAAGATCAGGAAACTCTCCTGAAAGTGTTGCTGCAGTAGAACTTGCAGATAAATTAGTAAAAAATATTCATCATATTTTTATAACTTGTAATGCAGAAGGAAAATTAGCTCAAATATCTAAATCAGGAAATAATAAGTATCTATTATTAATGCCTGAAAAAACAAATGACAAAGGATTTGCGATGACAGGAAGTTTCTCTTCAATGGTTGTTGCAGGAGTTCTAGTTCTTTTAAGAAAAGATTTTGAAGGAATGGCTGCAAGAGTAGAATATGTAGCAGATTTAGTAAACAGAAATATAGAAAAAATTCTTACAGATGCAGAAACAGTTGCAGCTTTAGATATAGAAAGAATAGTATATCTTGGAGATGGAGCAGCTAAAGGTCTTGCTGAAGAAATGTCTCTTAAAGTTCTTGAACTTACAGGTGGAAAGTTAGCATCTTTCTATAATACATTCTTAGGATTCAGACATGGACCTAAATCAATAGTTAATGATAAAACAGCTATTGTATGTATGATGTCAAATAATAAACATACAAGAATTTATGAACTTGATTTACTAAAAGAATTTAAAAATGAAGGTGGAAAGAAAAAGATTATTGTTTTAGATACAATAAATGATGAAGAAGTAAAAGCTAATGCAGATTATTACTTTACTTTTGCTGATGAAAAACTTGGAGAAATAGAAGATGTATTTGCAGATCTTTCTTACTTAGTGTGTGGACAATTAATTTCACTTGTAAAATCAGCAAGCTTAGGAATAAATCCTGATAATCCTTGCCCTACAGGAGAAGTAAACAGAGTAGTTAAAGGTGTAATTATACACGAATACAACAAATAATAAATAAAAAAATTTAAATATATTTAGGAGGAAAAATGTTAGTATCAACAAGACAATTATTATTAGATGCCCAAAAAGGAAAATATGCAGTACCTGCTTTTAATGTACATAACATGGAAACAATTCAAACGGTAGTAGAGGCAGCAGCAGAACTTAGATCTCCAATTATCGTTGCAGCTACACCTGGAACAATGAAATATGCAGGACCAGAATTTTTTATTAAATTAGTTGAAATCTGTTCTGAAAAATATGATATCCCAGTAGCTATGCATTTAGATCACCATGAAAATTATGATGAAATAGTAAATGCAATAGGAATTGGAACAAAATCAGCTATGATAGATGCTTCTCACTTAGATTTTGAAGAAAATGTTGCAATGGTTAAAAAAGTTGTAGATTATGCACATAGATTTGATGTTACTGTAGAAGGAGAGTTAGGAATTCTTGGAGGACAAGAAGATGACTTAGTAAGAGATGACAAAGATAGTAAATATACAAATCCTGCTCAAGCAAAAGAATATGTTGAAAGAACAGGAATAGATTCTCTTGCAGTTGCGATTGGAACAGCTCATGGAGTATATAAAGAAGAACCTAAATTAGACTTTGACAGACTTGCTGAAATAAGAGCAGTTGTTGATGTACCTTTAGTACTACACGGAGCATCAGGAGTACCTGCTGACCAAGTTAAAAAAGCAATAGAACTTGGAATTACAAAAGTAAATATTGCAACTGAATTAAAAATGCCTTTTGCTGAAACTTTAAGAAAAGTATTAATTGACAAACCAAATGAAAGCGACCCTAGAAAATATTTTGGACCTGCTAAAGAAGCAATGAAAAAAGTTGCTATAGAAAAAATCTTAATGTGTGGAAGTAACGGGAAAGCATAATGAAAAAAATATTAACAGTAACTTTAAATCCTGCAATAGATGTGAGATATAATGTTGAAAACATGAGAATTGGTGAAGTAAACAGAACAAAACATATTGAAAAAAATGCAGGGGGTAAAGGTATAAATGTAAGCAGAGTTATAAATCAACTTGGAGGAGATGTCCTTGCAACTGGTATTGTAGGTGGCTTTACAGGGAAACTTTTTCTTTCAAAACTTAATGCAGATGGTATAAAAAATAATTTTCTGGAAACTGATTATGAAACAAGAACATGTATTGCTGTTATAGATAAAGATATAAAAGGAATTACAGAATTTCTTGAATCAGCTGAAGGAACATCAGAAGATTTTAGTAAATTTGTAGAAAGATATATATCAATCCTTGATAAAGGAATAGATATTGTATGTGGTTCAGGAAGTCTTTTAAAAGGAATAGGAACAGATGCATATAATATATTAATAGATGAGGCAGCAAAAAGAGGAATTAAATTTATTCTTGATACAAGTGGAGCTTCATTAAAAAAAGGGATGGAAGCAAAGCCATTTTTAATAAAACCTAATCAAGAAGAGTTAGAAGATCTTACTGGTAAAAAATTTAACAACCTTTCAGAAGTTGTAGAAGCAGCAAAAGAAATAGTAAGCACAGGTATAGAAAATGTAATGGTAACTCTAGGAGGAGATGGGGCAGTTCTTGTAACTAAGAATAAAGCATATAAAGGGACTTTTCCTAAAGTTGAAATAAAAAATACAGTAGGATCTGGTGATTCTACTATAGCTGGGATGGCTTATGGTCTTTCTGTGGACAAATCTATAGATGAATGTTTCAGACTTGCAGTTGCATGTGGGACAACTAATGCAATGGTTGATAGTACAGGATTTATTGATCATGATATATTAAAAGATATTATTCCTAAAATAGTAATAGAGGAATTATAATAAACAGCAAAAAAGAGGGATTTCCCTCTTTTTTTGTTGACATACTCAATATAATCTAATAAAATTTATTTTGAGAATTAATATAATGGAGGATATTTTTTGAAAAATAAATATAATGCATCAGTAGACAGAACAGAAGAAATAAGATATTTTTTTGTAAATAAAATAATAAAAAATTATGCAGTAGCTTTTATAGCAATTATTATAATTGGCTATATTATTCTTACAGGAGCAGCTATATTCTTTAATATGAAAATAAAAGAATATAATAAATTAATTCAGGAAAAAGCTGAACAGTATGATTCACTGATGGCAGAAAATTTAGCTCTATATAATGATTTAGAAGATTCTAAGAAACAATTTGAAAATATAAATGAGAAAATAATAAAAATAGAAGAATTAATAAATGATGATATTTATACTTCTGATGAACCAATGACTCAAGAAGAAAAGTTGGAGATTTTAAAAGCAGATCTAGAAAAGAAAAAATATCTTTTGACTATAATTCCTAATGGTAATCCAATATTTCCTTTTAATGGCTACACAAGTGGTTTTGGAAAAAGAACTCATCCTACTCTTGATAAAACTCTTTTTCATTATGGACTTGATTACAGAGCAGATATAGGGACTTCTGTAATAGCTCCTGCTGATGGTGTGATTGAATATGCAGGATATAATAGTGGAGGTTTTGGAAAACTTATTATAGTTTCACATAGCTTTGGATTTAAGACTTATTATGCTCATTTGAACAAGATAAATGTAAAACAAGGAGATTTTATATTAAAAGGGGATAAAATAGGAGAAACAGGAAATACTGGAAGAAGTAGTGGCCCTCATTTACATTATGAAATTCATTATTTGGGAAGAAGACTTAATCCTAAAAATTTTGCCTCTTGGAGTCTTGAAAATTATGATGATATTTTTGATAAAGAGAAAAATGTAAAATGGCAATATCTTGCTGAAGCAATAAATCATCAGACTCAAATTTTTCAAAAAACAGAATAAATATTGTAGAACCGGTTTTATATCCGGTTTTATTTTTCTCCTTTATATATTAGTCCTATAAAATATAGATATATTAATAATAATTTGTATAAAAAATAATTTAATTTGAAAAGATAAGCAACTATTTTGTATAATTTATTTAGGTTTTGAACTATTAATAAATGAGGTAAAATATGGAAAATTTAAAAAAAGAAATTGAAAAATATATACCTTTTAATAATCAGGAAAAAGAAGATAAAAAATTTATTCTTGAAATATTTAAAAGTGAAAAAGATATTTTAACGAGAAATAATAAAAAATGTCATTTTAGTGTATCTGCTTGGATAGTAAATAGTGATAGAAAAAAAGTCTTGATGTGTTATCATAATATTTATAATTCTTGGGCTTGGCTTGGAGGTCATGCTGATGGAGACAGTGATTTAAAGAGAGTTATCTTGAAAGAGATAAAAGAAGAAAGTGGTTTAACAAAAGTTAAATTTTTATCAGAAGATGTTTTCTCCTTGGAAGTGCTTACTGTAAGTGGTCATATAAAAAAAGGAAACTATGTCTCTTCTCATCTTCATTTAAATTTAACATTTCTTATAGAAGCAGATATAGCTGATAAACTTTCAATAAAGCCTGATGAGAATAGTGGCTTGGAATGGATAGATGTAGAAGATATTTCAAAGAAATCAAATGAAAAATGGTTTGTAGATAATATTTATTCTAAATTAATTGAGAAAGTTAAAAAATATTATTAAATTTATAAAAGTGATTATTGCAAATTTATAAAAATAAAATTTTTATTTTATAAATTAAGGAGATCCTATGGAAAAATTTGAATTTATTTTAAAAAATACTCAAAAGATTATTATAAAAAAAGCTAGAGAGAATGATGCAGAAGAATTTTTAAAATATTTTAATAATGTAGGAGTAGAGACAGACTTTTTAGGTTTTGGGGCAGAAGGTCCAAAAATAACCTTAGAAGAAGAGAAAAAAATATTTAAAAATTCAACATCTAAAAATTTTTATCTTATAGCAGAACTAGGAGGAAAAATTATAGGTAGTTGCTCCATTAGTACAAATGAGAAAAGGCTTCGTTCTCTTCATTTTGGAGAATTAGGAATAGTGGTGTTAAAAGATTATTGGAATATAGGAATAGGGTATCATCTTATTTCAGTAGCAATAATGTTATCTAAAAAAGCAGGTCTTAGAAAAATAAATCTTGATACAAGAATAGATAATTTAAGGGCAATAAATCTTTATAAGAAGTTAGGATTTAAAGAGGAAGGAGTAATAACAAGAGGAACATTTATAAATAATAAATTTTATGATTTACTTATAATGGGATTGGAAATTAATTAAAAAATGATAAATTATTATATAAAGAATATTGACTTATAGTTAACTCTAAGTGGTATAGTAAAAATATAAATATTAAATATGCAAAAGAGGAGAGCAGCTATGAAAAATATATTAGTTTTATCATCAAGTCCAAGAAAAAATGGAAATTCAGATATTTTATGTGAACAATTTATAAAAGGAGCAAAGGAAAGCGGACATAATACAGAAAAAATTTATATTTCTGATATGAAAATAAATTATTGCACCGGCTGTGGAGTCTGCAATACTACTGGAAAATGTGTCCAACACGATGAAATGGAAAAACTATGTGAAAAAATGTTAAAAGCAGATGTAATTGTTTTTGCTACACCTGTTTATTTTTATTCTATGTGCGGTCAGATGAAAGTTTTTATAGATAGATTAGTTCCGGTATATACAAAACTTTTAAATAAAGAAGTGTATATAATAGTTACTGCTTGGGATTCAGAAAAAGCAAATTTAAACTCAACAGTAGAAGCTATAAGAGGACTTACAAGAGATTGTATGGAAGGAACAATAGAAAAAGGAATTATTTTAGGAAGCGGAAGTGCAGAAAAAGGAGAAATAAAAAACAGTGCTGCTTATTTAGAAGCTTATAAAATGGGAAAAAAAGCATAGGAGGACAAATGACAATATCTGAAGTTGGTAAAAAATATGATATTTCTACAGATACATTAAGATATTATGAAAGAATAGGACTTATCCCAAAAGTTGGAAAAAATAAAAGCGGAAATAGAGATTTTACAGAAGTAGACTGTAACTGGGTAGAATTTATTAAATGTATGAGAGGAGCAGGTATCTCTGTAGAAAGTTTGATTGATTATGTAAAATTATTCCAAGAGGGAGATAACACAATCAAAGCAAGAAAACAAATTTTAGTAGAAGAATATGAAATTTTAACTGAAAAAATAAAAAAATTACAAGAAGTTCAAGAAAGATTAAGGCTGAAAATAGAACTTTATGATAAAAATATTTTAGAGTATGAAGAAAAATTAAAAAAATAACAAGGAGGAAGAAGCATGAAATTTGATTTCACTTATTACAACCCAACTAAAATTTATTTTGGAAAAGATTCTCTTAATAATTTAGAGGGAGAATTAAAAAAATATGGAAAGACAGTACTTTTAGTCTATGGAAAAAATTCTATTAAGAAAAATGGTCTTTATGATAAAGTTATTGAAATTTTAAAATCTGCTAATAAAAAAGTTATTGAACTTGCAGGAATAAAATCTAATCCAACATACAAACAAATGATGGAAGGAGCAAAGCTTGTCAGAGAAAATAATGTTGATTTAATTTTAGCTGTTGGTGGAGGTTCTGTTATAGATTGTTCTAAAGCTATTTCTGTATCAGCTTATTGTGATGAAGAGCCTTGGGAAAAATATTGGATTAATTTTAAAAATGTAGATAATAAAATAGTTCCTGTTGGAAGTATACTTACAATGGTTGGAACTGGTTCTGAAATGAACGGAGGTTCTGTTATAACTCATGAAGAAAAAATGTTAAAAAATGGAAGGGTTTTCCCTACAGAAGTTTATCCAAAATTTTCTATTTTAAATCCTGAGTATACTTATACAGTTCCTAAAAACCAAATGGTTAGTGGAATATTTGACACTCTTTCACATCTTATGGAACAATATTTTTCAGGAGATGACAACAATACTACTGATTATGTAATTGAAGGAATCATGGAATCATTAATTGACAGTGCAAGAATAGCTATTAAAAATCCAAAAGATTATGAAGCTAGAAGCAATATTATGTGGTGTGCAACTCTTGGATTAAATACAGTTACAGGATTATCAAAAACACAAGATTGGGAAGTACATATGATAGAACACCAAGTTGGTGCTTATACTGACTGTCCTCATGGAATAGGACTTGCAATTGTATCTGTTCCTTATTACAAATATATCTATAAATATGGTTTAGATAAATTTGTAAGATTTGCTGAAAAAATTTGGAAAATAGATGGAAAAGGTATGACTAAAGAAGAAATTGCTCTTGCAGGAATTGAAAAACTTTCTGACTTTATAAAAGAAATGGGAATTCCTACAACATTAAGAGAAATTGGTGCTACAGAAGAAATGCTTCCACTTATTGCAAATTCTACTGTAATTATGGAAGGTGGGTATAAAAAATTAACTGCTGATGAAATTTTAGAAATTTTAAAAGAATCATTCTAAAATAAATTAGAATTACAAATGGAATACAGTTTATTTAGAATGAATGATAACAAAAATAACTCCTAGATATGCTGAATAAAAATGGAAATCAGAATAAATATCATAAGAAGCTCCCGTTTGTTTACATTGTAATATTTTTATTCCTGTAAAAAATAAAAGAATAAAAATACTTAAAATTATAAATATAATAGCAGTTTTAAATGTTCTCTTAAAATTATATTTTCCTTTAAAGATATTTTTATACCAAAATCTATTAAGAAAAATATGGAGAATAGAAAAAAGTAATAAGGATAATCCTAAAAATTTATGAATCTTTTCCCCAGTAAAATTATAAAACATAAGAAAAATAAAAGAAAGAATCATAAATATATCTACAAAAATTTTAATTAAATTTTTAGTCATAAAATCCTCCCTAAATATTTAAAAGAGGTCTGTTTTTATTTTGCAGACCTCTTTTAAGAAAATAAAAACTAAAATTTGTATTCAAAACCTGCATAGAAAGATCTTTCAGAAGCAGGATCATAAACTTGAATCCCATTTTCCAAAGCCTCTTGATCAAAGTTTTGTCTATCAAGAAGGTTGTTTATTCCTCCATAAAGTTTTAAACCGTTATCCATAGAATAGTTTGCTGTTAAGTCAAGAGTGATGTAACTTCTTGCTTTGTATTTATTTGCTCTGTCAAGATAATATCCATCTTTATAATTAAATGTTAAGATAGTATTAAATTTATCAGTCCATCTTACCCCTGTTCCAATGTTAGCATTTAATTTTGAAGTATAAGGGACTTGATTTCCTTCAATAGAATTATCATCACTATTTTCTGTAATTTCTGCATCAACATACGAAATTCCTTCAAAGAAGAAAAGTTTTCCATAGTCTTGATTTAAGTTAAGCTCAATACCTTTTCTTTGTGTTTCATCAAGATTGTAATAAGCCCATTCGTTTCCATGTGAAATTTCATCATAATAAATTTCACCTTTTGTTCTTCCAATAAAAGCATTAAACTGAACAACAGAACCTAAAATATAATCTTTTAATCCTATTTCAAGAGTTTGGTTTGTTTCAGCCTCAAGATCATTTATAGAATATCCTGCTGTTCCATTTTTATCTTGAAATTCAGTTGGGGCAGGAGTTCTGAAACTTTGCTCGGCTCTTACATAGATATTTCCTGTATCAGAATAAATATAGTTTACAGCAGCTTCATAGCTGTCATTTATCATAGATTTTTTTATTTTACTTTGTTTTAATCCACTATCAACATAAGGATTAGAAGTTTCTCCAGGTTTTACTCCCATAAAAATTTCACCTGAAGTAGAAGTATTAGTTATATAAGGCATAACTTTATGGTAATAATGAGAATTTTTTGTTGTATCAAAATATGTCCACTCTCTTCTTACCCCCTGCATAAATTCAAACTGCCCCACTGTTGTTTTATTGAAAATATATGCTCCATGACTTTCTTTTTCACTGTCAAGATTATAAACTTTATACATATCTAAAAAATTATCAAAATCTCTCTGAGATTTTTGAAGTTTATAATCATATCCTAAAATGAAATAACTTTTTTCTCCGTAATTATATTTTAAAGATGGATTTATTTTAAATTTTTCTTCTGTAAAAGTTCCAATATAATCAGCATAATAAGATTTATATTGACTATTCGTATTAGCTAAATCAGGACGACCATTAACTAATAAAGGACTTTCAGCGAAATTTAATACATTAAGTTCTTTTTGATTAATATCATTTGTTGTTTTCTGCCAGCTTGCAGTCAAATTAAAATCAAGATTATCTGTAAGTTCTCTTTTATAATTTGCAGAGATATCATCTCTTTTAATTTTACTTTTATTTAAAATATCATAAGAGTTATCTATTTTTCCCCCAACAGGCATACTTTTTCCAGCAATATTAATCATTCCGCTTTCAGGAAGCTGGTTTCCTGCTTTATCTACACTAGATTGATTATTATCTGCTTTCCATTCATCTCTTGTTAAAAGGTCAGCTGTTTTAGTTTCTTTCTCATAATGAGCATATCTTATTGATAAATTTGATTTATCATCAATTTTTATAAGTCCTGTGGCATCAATATTATAATTTTTATTTATTTCGTCATCTCTATTTGTTTTGCTGTTTTCCCCTTGGTAGTTTACAAGAACTGAAAATCTGTCATTTATTTTTGTAGCAGTTCCAGCTTTAAAAATTTTTTCATTATTGCTTCCATATCTTGCTCCAACATATGATTCACTTTTTTCAACAGAATCTTTCGTTATTATATTAATAACTCCTCCGTTAGCTCCATCTCCAAAAAGAACTCCGTTTCCTCCCGGAAGAATTTCTATTTTTTCAATATTTGAAACAGGTATACTGTTTAAAGGTAATGTTCCATGATTAATATCAATAGGATTTATACTCATTCCATCAACCATAACTTGAACTGTTCCTTTTGAATTAAGCCCACTTCCTCTCATTTCAATAGCTTGCCCCAATGAATCATTCTTAATGGTAATAAGAGGAGAATTTTCTAAGATTTCGTAAACATCTTTATAATTTTTTTCTTCTATTTCCCCCTGTGTAATAACTTGAATATTTTTAGGTGTATTCTGTAAAGTTTCTTCAAAGCCGTTTGTAGATTTTACATATGTTTTGTCAAGAGTTACCTCTGCTGTATTTTCTGCATAAGCTGCAGCACTTATAATAAAAGCTGCTAATAAAGTTTTTTTCATAAAATTTTACCTTCCCTCTATAAAAATTTTTGTAGTCTAAAAATCATGTAAGATTTATAACATAATTTTATTTAGATTGTCAAACTATTTTTTGATTAAATTTTTTGATATTGACAAATGAGAATTTTTATAGTATTATTGCATTTATAATAAAAATAGAAATTTTGGAGAAAAAAAAGATATACTTTTATCAGATAAAAATGTATAATACTCAAATATAAAATAGTATTTTTGTAATTAGTGAATAATTATTAAGGAGGTATTATGAAAATAATTATTATTGGTGGAGTAGCAGCAGGAATGTCTGCAGCAGCAAAAGCTAGCAGACTTAATAAAGATGCTCAGCTTGTAATTTATGAAAAAACAGATATAGTTTCTTGGGGTGCATGTGGTCTTCCATATTATGTGGGAGATTTTTATAAAGATCCTCAAAATATGATAGCAAGACCTGTTCATAAATTTTTAGAAGCTGGAATGAATATTAAAATAAAACATGAAGTTATTGATGTTAATTTTAAAACAAAAGAAATAACAGTAAAAAATCTTGAAAATGGAAAAATTTTTAAAGACAATTATGATAAGCTTATGATAGCAACAGGAGCAAGTGCAATTATACCTCCAATTAAAAATATTTCAACTCATGGAGTTTATACATTAAAAGATTATACTGATGGAATTACTCTTAAAGAAGAAATGATGAAAGAAGAAAATCAAGAAATTATAATTGTAGGTGCTGGATATATAGGAATAGAAGTTGTTGAGGCAGCAAAACATTTGGGAAAAAGAAATATAAGACTTATCCAATTAGGAGAAAGAGTTTTAATGGAAAGCTTTGATAAAGAAATTACAGATATTATGGAAGAAGAAATAAAAAGTCATGAAGGAATAAATCTTCATCTCAATGAAACTGTTCTTGAAATTATTGAAGAAAATGGAAAAGTAATAGGTGTGAAAACAAATAAAGGAGAATATAAAGCCGATCTTATTGTTATAGCAACAGGTGTGAGACCAAATACTGCATTTTTAAAAGATACAGGAATTAAAATGCTTGCGAATGGAGCTTTGATAATTGATGAATACGGAAAGACAAGTATAGATTCTGTTTATTCAGCAGGAGATTGTGCTACAGTTTATCATTTAGTAAGAGAAGAAAATGTATTTATTCCTCTTGCAACAACAGCCAATAAAATAGGAAGAATTGTTGGAGAAAATCTTGCTGGAGTTAAAACTTCATTTAAGGGAACTCTTGGCTCTGCAGCTGTAAAAGTCATGAATTTAGAAGCTGGAAGAACAGGAATAACAGAAGCTGAAGCTATAAAAAAAGGAATAAATTATAAGACAGTTTTTGTAAAAGATAAAAATCAAACAAATTACTATCCAGGACAAGAAGATATATTTGTAAAGCTTATTTATAATAGTGATACAAGAATTATTCTTGGAGCACAAATTGCAGGAAAAAAAGGTGCAGTTTTAAGAGTTGATTCATTAGCTGTTGCAATTTACTCAAAACTTACAGTAGATGAAATAGGAATGATGGATTTTTGTTATGCTCCTCCTTTTGCAAGGACTTGGGATGTAATGAATGTGGCAGGAAATATTGCCAAATAGATTGAAAAATTTTAATATTTAAATTTAAAAAAGGGGAAAATTTATGATTATGAACAATGTATTTTTCAAGGAATTTTTAAAAATTAGTGATATTAAAACAATAATATTTTTATTCGTTTTAATAATTATACTTTTTGGTCTTAATAAACTTCCAAAGAAAAAATTTAGTTTTTCTGCAAAAGTTATGATTGCAACTGTTGTTGGTCTCATTTTAGGACTTGTTATACAAGTTGTTGCAGGATTTTCAAATAATCCTATGGAACTAACTTTTGTTTCTGAAACAACTTTATGGTATAGTCTAATTGGGGGAGGATTTATTTCTTTTGTAAGAATGCTTGTAATTCCTCTTGTTATGGTGTCAATTATTCATGTTATAATAAATATGAAAGAGGATGCAAAACTTGGAGCTTTGGTTCAAAGAACTCTTATAATTACTCTTATAATGGTTGCAATATCAGTTGCTCTTGGAATTTTTTTAGGAAAAATATTTAATGTTGGTCATGTAGAACAGGCAGTTGCAGCAGAGGGAGTAAATAAAATAAGAGAAGTTAAAAATA
Source organism: Fusobacterium perfoetens (assembly GCF_021531595.1). NCBI lineage: Bacteria > Fusobacteriati > Fusobacteriota > Fusobacteriia > Fusobacteriales > Fusobacteriaceae > Fusobacterium > Fusobacterium perfoetens. Next base: position 6,849 of record NZ_JADYUD010000019.1, on the reverse strand, counting down.
TAGTTGATACATTAAAAGCTCTTATTCCAGCAAATCCTATTGAAGCAATGGTAAATCTTAATATTGTTGGACTTGTAATCTTTTCTTCAATGGTTGGTGTAGCTGCAAAAAGAATGTCAAAAAAATATATGGAAATTGTAAGTCCATTTTTTGCTCTTATAAATGCTATGCAAAAAATTATTGTTTCAATGGCAATGAGTATTATAAGATGGATGCCTCTTGCAGTTGTGCCTTTACTAGCAAATACAATAGCACAAAAAGGTATTGGAGCAATAGTTGAAGTAAGTAAATTTATACTTGTTCTATATCTTGCAGTAGCGATTATGTTTGTTATTCAAATGCTTGCAGTAGCAATGTTTGGATTAAATCCTATAACTTATGTTAAAAAAAGTATTTCTCTTTTAATTCTTGCATTTACTTCAAGATCAAGTGTGGGATGTCTTCCTGTTACGATTTCAACTCTTACAAACAAACTTGGAGTTAGTGAATCTACTGCAAGTTTTGTTGGAAGTTTTGGGACAACAGCTGGAATGCAAGGATGTGCAGGAATATTTCCTGCTCTTACAATAGTTTTTGTAACAAATATGAGTGGGCATAATATTGATCTTACTCTTATAGTGATGTCAATAATAGTTGTTTCTATAAGCTCACTTGGAATTGCAGGAATTCCAGGAACTGCTACAATGGCTGCATCAGTCAGTCTTTCTGGTACAGGACTTGCAAGTTTATTTCCTCTTGTAAATCCAATTCTTGCAATAGATCCTATCATTGACATGCCGAGAACAATGCTTAATGTAATAGGTTCTGTTACAAATGCAATTATGGTTGATAAATCTTTAGGACAAATAAATCTTTCTGTTTATAATAATCCTAAAGCTGGAAATGAAATAGCTGCAAGTGAAGAGTTTGAATAGAAAGAAAATAAAAGCTAGCTTATAATTATTAATTTAAAAGGGGATGTATTTTTTACAACTCCTTTTTTATATTATAAAAAAGTTTACTTAAATAACTTTCACAGGATAAAGAAGAGGGAATTTAAAAATTTTATTTTTCGGAATAATTATACTTTATGATATAATAAAAAAAATTACTATGTAGGTGATAGAAAAATGGTAATATTAAAAGAACTTAAAAATTTTGTAAATGGAACTTCAAGTGAGTTAGATATTAAGAATTATATTTTAGAACATCCTGAAGATATAGAAAGAATGTCAGCGAGAGAACTTGGAAAAGCAACTTTTACAAGTGCAGCTTCTGTTACAAGGTTCTGTAGAAAATTAGGTTATAAAGGTTATCCTAAATTTCGTTTTAAATTTATAGGTGAAATAAAATTTTCTAGAACTAAAACAAAAGAAAATATAGAACTTTTAGCAGAAGAAAATGTAGTTACTATCGTAAGAAAAGTTACTGAAGTTCAAAAAAGAGCAATAGAGGAAACTTCTGAAGGAATAAGTTTTGAAAAATTAAAAAGAATAACAGAAAATATACATAAAGCTGAGATTGTTGATTTTTATGCTTTTGACTTAAATTATCATCTTACTCAATATGGATGTAGCCAGTATTTTCATGCAAGGAAGAAAACAAATACATATACAGCTACAAATATGCAGGCTATAAATGCTCTTATGAGTGATGAAAAGCATTTTGCTATTTTTATAAGTCATACAGGAGAAAATGGACGACTTGTTGAAATTGCTAAAATTTTAAAAGAGAGAAAAACAAAAATTTTGGTAATTACAGCTAAAAAGAACAGTACTCTTACAGAGTTTGCAGATGATTGTCTTTTTGCTTCTGCTCCAAAGACTTTTCAGGAGTTTTTATTTCCTGCATTCTACAGTTCTGTAAAATATATTTTAGATATTTTATGGGGAATAGAATTTGCTATGGAATATGATAAAAACATAAAACTTAATAAAGTTTATGATAAAATAGGAGAAGCTTCTCTTTGGGGGCTTTTAAAAAAATTAGATTGTGGATATACAAAATAACAACGAGAAGAAATGGAGATTTTCAAAAATTTCTGTTTCTTTTTTTTGTTTTTTGAAACAATGAAACAAAAAAACATATAAAATTTTAATTTTTTTTGAAACAATGAACCTGTTTAACTTTAAAGTATTTTAAAATGAATTAAACTGTGTTATATTTGACCTATAAATAATAAAATAATTCAAATTAAAAATATGGAGGTAAAAAATGGCTCAAGTAAAAAGAGATTATCCAAAACTTGCAGAGGATATTATTCGTGAAGTTGGAGGAAAAGAGAATATTATAAATGCTACTATTAAATAGAGTGATAGCTACAATGTCAGCTGTTTTTGCTCCTTTTATCTATATTTTTGCAGCAGCCGGAATTTTACAAGGAATTTTAATCTTAACAAATCTTTTTTATCCTGAATTTGCTTCAACAGGGACATATGAAATATTAAGCTTCATATCTTGGACACCTTTTGCATTTCTACCTGTTTTAATAGGAATAACTGCATCAAAACATTTTAATGGAAAAAGCACCTATACTAGGGGCAGTTTTAATTGGGGGATTATGGGAAATATTTGTAATCTTTGGAGTTCATTGGGGAATAACTCCGATGGTAATGGCAAATTTTAGCATGTATGGTTATGATGCTTTCCAAGCTTTTCAGACTTTAGCTGTAATAGCTCAAATTGGTGCTGCAATAGGTTGTTTCTTTAAATCAAAAAATAAAGAACTTAAAAAAGTTGCTATTTCGGCAAGTATTACAGGAATATTTGGAATTACTGAGCCAACACTTTATGGAGTTACACTTCGCCTTAAAAAACCATTTATATGTGCTTGTGTAGGTGGAGCAATATCAGCTGCTGTTATGAGTTTCTTTGGTACAGTTTATTATGCTTATGCTGGACTTCCTGGAATACTTACAATAGTAAATGCAATAAATCCTAATAATACAACAGGATTTATAGGAATGGTAATTGGTTCTGCTCTTGCAGTAATTGTTCCTGCTGTTCTTGTAATGATTGTGGGATTTGATGATCCAAAAGAAAAATAGAGATATTGAATTTAATTACAAAAAATAAAAAGAGAGGTTTAAAAATATGGGATATAGATTACCAGAAAATTTTTTATGGGGTGGAGCTGTTGCTGCTCATCAAATAGAAGGTGCTTGGAATGTTGATGGAAAAGGTGTAAGTGTTATAGATGTTATGACAGGCGGAACAAAAGATAAAATGAGAAAAATAACAGATGGTGTTATTGAAGGAGAATTCTATCCAAATCACGAAGCTACAGATTTTTATCACCACTACAAAGAAGATGTTGCACTTTTAGCAGAGATGGGATTTAAATGTTTTAGAACGAGTATAGCTTGGACAAGAATTTTTCCAAACGGAGATGAAGAAACTCCTAATGAAGCAGGATTAAAATTCTATGACGATTTATTTGATGAACTTTTAAAATATGGAATAGAGCCTGTAATAACTTTAAGTCATTTTGAAATGCCTTATCATCTTGCTGAAAGTTATGGAGGATGGATAAATCGTAAAATTATTGACTGTTATGTAAAATTTGCAGTAACAGTAATGGAGCGTTATAAAAATAAAGTAAAATATTGGATAACTTTTAATGAAATAAACAATCAATCAAATACTTCTACAGATATATTTGGTTGGACAAATTCAGGAATAAAATTCTCTGATTATCAAAATCCAAGAGAAGCAATGTTTCAGGCAGCACATCACGAATTTTTGGCAAGTGCCTTAGTTGTAAAAAAAGGACACGAAATAAATCCAGAATTTAAAATAGGAGGAATGTGTGGTTGGGTACCAATTTATCCATATTCATGCAATCCTGAAGATGTAATGACAGCTGTTGAAGAAATGCATGAAAGATATTATTTTATGGATGTTCATGTGAGAGGGCATTATCCTGCTTATGCAAAAGCAATGTGGAAAAAAGAGAATATAAATATTCAAATGGAAGAAGATGATGAAAAAATTCTTTCTGAAGGAAAAATTGATTATATAGGAATAAGCTATTACATGTCTGGAGCAGTGAAAGCCGATATAGAAAAAGACACTTCAACATCTCTTGATGGAGCAACATCAAAATCAATAAAAAATCCATATGTAAAAGCAAGTGATTGGGGATGGCAAATAGATCCTATTGGTCTTAGATATTCTCTTGCAACTTTATATGAAAGATATGAACTTCCAATCTTTATAATTGAAAATGGTTTTGGTGCAATAGATATCCTTGATGAAAATAAAAACTGTGATGATAGCTATAGAATAGAATATCTTAAAGCACATATTGAAGAGATGAAGAAAGCTATGGAATTTGATGGTGTAGAAGTTATGGGCTATACACCATGGGGATGTATTGATGTTGTCTCATTTACAACAGGTGAACTTAGAAAGCGTTATGGATTTATATATGTTGATAAAAATGACGATGGAACAGGAACAGGAAAAAGATACAGAAAGAAATCTTTTGAGTGGTATAAAAATGTTATAAAAACAAATGGAGAAGAATTATAAAATAGAGAATGAGAGGGAAGTGCGGACAATTTCTTGGACAATATTCCGAGTGTAAATAATTTTGTGTATTTATCATCTCTTGATTATTAATTTTTAAATTACTTTAAAGGCTGAAAGGAAATTAAAAACCTTTCAGTTTTTTCATAAACAATTAAATTTTATTTATTTTATAGTTTTAAATTGCTTTTCTTTTTAAATGTTTATATAATAGCTATATAGGAAGATATACATAATTTACTATAAAAAAGGAGGAGTAAAAATGAGACTTTGCATTGTATTTACTCTGTGCAAAGTTAATTTTAATTAGATTTGTACAGAGTTTAATAAATTAACTTTGCACTTTTTATAAAAAATAAAATAAAAGGAGTAAAGTTAATATGACATTAAAAAATTTTTATATCTTTATAATAGGACAATTTGTTTCTCAATTTGGAAGCAGAATGACAAGTTATGGTTTTACACTATGGATTTATAAAACAACAAATTCTGTTTTTTATACATCTTTAGTAACACTTTGTTATTTAGTTCCAGAGATTTTATTTAATTTTATAGCAGGAACTTTAAGTGATAAGTGGGATAAAAAAACAGTTTTAAAAGTTTCTGATTCTTTTGCAGGAGTATTATCTTTTGTAACTCTTATACTTTTGATTTTTGGAAAACTTAAATTCCAGTATATTTTTATAATAAATATTCTATTAGGAATTGCTGATTCTTTTCAAGCTCCTACATCAGAAGTTGTAATTTCTTTAATTGTTTCAAAAAAAGATTATATAAAGACAAGTGGTATTCGTTCTTTTTTTAAATCTTTTTTAGATATATTTGTTCCTATTTTATCAGTTTCTATTTATGCTCTTTGGGGATTAAAAGTTATAATTATAATAGATTTGATGACTTTTATATTTGCATATTTAACATTGATAATTTTTGTTAAGATTCCAAAGTTACAAATTTCTGATAAAAAAGAAAGATTTATAAATGATTTTATATTAGGAATAAAATATCTACTTTCAATGAAAGATATTCTTACTTTGATTTTCTTTATGGGATTTATAAATCTAGTCTATGGAATATACTCAACAGCTCTTGCTCCAATGGTTTTATTAAGAAATGGTAATAATGATTTTCAATTAGGAATAGTTACCAGTATGATTGGAATAGCAGGTCTTGTTGGAAGTATGCTCCTTAAATTTTTTCCAAAATTTAAAAATTATAGTGTACTTTTAACAAATATAATGATTTTTTCTTTTGGAGTTTGTAATTTCTCTTTAGGCATAGGAAAAAATTATATAATTTGGGTTCTAGGTATATTTTTAGGAAATATTTTAGTTCCATTACTTCTTGCAAATGTAGATTATTTAACAAGAGTAAGAATACCAATAGAACTACAAGGAAGAGTTTTTTCAGCTAGAAATACAATTCAATATTTATTTTTACCAGTTGGAATTTTTTTATCAGGAGTTTTGAATGATTTTATATTTTATCCAATCATAAAAGATAATTATTCATTAATGAAAAATTTATCTTTTTTAGGAAAAAATAATCAAGAACTTTCTATAGCCTTATTATATATTTTTATAGGTTTTTTAGGAATAATAGGGTCTATAACTTTTAGAAATAGTAAAAATTTCAAAGAACTGGATAAAATTGATATGTAGTTTTTAAATGAAATTTAAAATTTTATAAATTAATATAGGAAGTGCTTATAACAAATTTAACAAATAAAGGATAATTTTGTTGTAAGCACTTTTTAACTAAGAAAAAATAAATAGTATAAAAAATTTTTCTAATATTTTCATTTTTCTAAAAATTTTTTTAAATAAATCATATCTATCAGTTGTATTCCATTTTCATAGATAGGTTTTTCATAATTTTCTATAAAGAAGTTTTTAACAATATGAGATTTTTTAAATCCACATTTTTCATAAAAAGGAATTGTAAGCAAACTATCTCCAGTTCCTACTTGTATAATTGAATAATTTTCAGAGTATTTTTTTACTATGAATTCTATTAATTTTTTTCCATATCCTTGTTTTTGAAAATTTGGAGAAACAGCAATATTTTTTATTTCAAGTATTTCATTTCCCTCATTTGTTATTACACATTCTGCCTTTATTCCATTATCATTTAAAATATACATTTCTCCTTTTTCAAGGTATTTATCAATCATTTTTTCTTCTTCATCAGCTAATAGTAGTAAATCAAGATATCTTTTTTTATTATTTTCTATTTTTAAAAATTCCATTTTAATTTTCCTTTCTGTTATAAAATTTAATATTTAAAATTATTAAATAGAAATTTGAAATAATAAAATTTTTATTTTTTTATAATATTATTAAG